>JADGCD010000005.1 GCA_015229165.1 Nitrospinota bacterium
GGGGGGGGGGCGGATCAGGAGTTGGCGATTGTCGATCTGCACATCGCCGAAAAAGTCGCTCTCCTGACGAGAAGGCGCGCCCTTTATGCGATCCTGTTCGGGTATTACGCTCGCCTCGGCCAGCGCGTTCCCCAGGGGAGCCGGGCGGGCGCCCGCATGGCCGCGCTTCGCTCCTCCCTTGAAGAGGATATCGGCTTGTACGGCGATGAGATAGCCGCTATCACGGAAGCGCTGGTTCAAAGTCTGGCCGACCCGGAGAAGGTCTCGATCGATGTGGGCGTCTATGCGTGCGCGACGCTTCGCATGATTTCGCAATGTCGCCGCCGGTTCTCCGCGCTGGCGCGGGCCATGGGAACTGCGGAAAACGGATGGTATGACCGTGAGGACGAAGCGCGTTTTTGTTGGACACAACCCCTTTCCCGTTTCGGCGAAGTTGATCAGCTTCCGCTCCTGTCGACCAGCGTCCTGCTCCTGCTTGCCCGTATCGCCCATGAGGCAGGCCATGACGAAACCGCCATCGCCCTCCATCGTAAAGGGATAAGCCTCGGCGACGGGCAGGAGAAGCGCCACTTTGAATTGTGCTGGCCGCTTCTCATGGCGCGGGAGGATCTGCCGGTGGCCCTTAAACTAGTCGGAGACTATCTCCGCCGCGCGCCTTTGGACAAGAATGCGCTGCTCCGCCAGTGGAAGACGGCTCTGCGCGCTGGAGATCACGACGCGATGTTCGCCTCCTGGAAACCGCTTCTCGCGCAAGGGGGCGTTGACGCCGCGATGCTCCGCGACGCTTTGAGGGCGCTCACCGAGACGGTCATGAAGGGGCCTCTGGACAAGGCAAGAGCCATGCGGGGCTCTATTGCTTTGGCAGGTGACATGGAGATGAGGCGGTCACCCGAGTTGCAGCAACCGATGCGGGTGGCTGCCGTCTCATTCGTCTCTCGGCAGATGTTCGTCGAGGCGTTGGAGATGTTCCGGTGGCTTGGCGACATCAGCGAAGGGGCTGGCGTACACGGTGAGGTTGTTACGCTCCTGCGGATGGGGCAGGTCGAACGGGCCCAGGAGCGCTATGCCTGGTACGGTTCGCACAACATCCCCCCCCCGTCCGTGGTTACGGAGTACATGGCCGCTGGACGGATGTATCAGGGGCGCTATGACGAAGCGTTGGCGATGGTGGCCGCCACAGGGCTCTCTGGGGCGACATCTTGGCTCGGAACCGAGGTAAGCGTCTATTCCCTCGCCCTGTCCGGTCATGTGGCCGAAGCGTGGCGATCCTATCATGACGCCATGCCACCTCCAGCGGAGAGTCTGTTGATACGTTGCGCGCCCGTTTACCTCTGGGCGTTTGGAGGGGAGATGGAAAAGGCCGCCCGCGCCTGGGAGGAGATAAGCGGCGGAGGGGAGATTGCGCTGCCCACGCAGGTCGCCATCGCACGCATTCTCGGTCGACCCCTTCCTCCCCCGCCGGACACGCTCGCCAACCTGCCATTGTCAGTCGCCATCGAATATTTCATCGCGTGGGCCGAGCGTGGCGATGATGCCGGGGAGCTTGCCGATGCGATGGGCCAAGCGTTGGCGGGGCGACATTTCTTCAGCAAAACGCTCATGCAATCACCCGCAATGACCGACAAACTGGACGGGAGCCTGCGCGCTCTGGCCGATTCGCTTGCCTCGCTGGGGGTGCATTGCGTCTGCCAACGAACGAGCGCAGCTTCGTATTGGCTGGTCTTGCGGCCGAGCTGATGCCGTGTTGATGCGGAGCCGTTGGCCGTCGTGACCATCGTTGCGTACGCCCGGATGAGCTCTCTCGGCAGGAGTGAACATGACCGAACCGTCGCATCGTCCCGCGCCGTGGAAGCCCGGCCTTCGCCTGAGATGGCGAGTGACCACCTTGCCGCCGGGCCGACTATGCGTTAGGTGACCGGAGTTTATCAGAACCGTACGATGCGGGCATGATCGGGATTCTCCACTTCGCGCCCGTCAGGGAGTCGCCGTGGCGGTGAAGTTCGAAAGCGCCCATTCCCGTCTCGTCACCCCACTCGGCCCGGAAGGGGGGCGCGTCGTGCGAACGGGCAAGGGTGTACGGCGTATGTTCACAAAAAGTAATGCTTTGCCGAGGTGTTCTCGCATGAGTCCTTTGGGTTTGGACAGTCGACATGATACATGAGGCGCTGATTTTGGCGGGGGGCTTCGGGACCCGTTTGGGAGAGGCGGCGCAGCATCTTGCTAAACCAATGGTGGAGGTCGGAGGGCGACCGTTCCTCGCCTGGATTCTCGACCAGCTTGCGGAGAAGAAAATAGGCAAAGTCCTCCTGTCAGTCGGCTATCGCGCCCACCAAGTCATCGGTCATTTTGGGACGCGATGGGGGGCCATGGAACTGGTCTATGAAGAGGAGCGTAGCCCCCGTGGGACGGGAGGGGCGGTGCAAGCTGCGCTGAAGCGGCTTGACGGAGAGTATGTTTTGACGGTAAACGGCGACAGCTTCGTCGAATTCGACCTGGCGATGATCGAGGCCGCGGCGCGAGAGTCGCGCAACCCGGTTGTGGTCGCCGTTGGCGTGGAGGATACGGCCCGCTTTGGCCGACTGGAAATCCAACGAGGACGGGTAACCCGTTTTGTCGAGAAGGGAATCTCCGGGGCAGGCTATATAAACGCGGGGGTCTACGCCCTTCCGGTCGCCTGCATGGACGGTATCACTGCGCCGATGCCTTTTTCCCTGGAAACCGCGCTTCTGGAGCCCTTTGCCTTGGCCGGGCGGCTGCAGGCGGTCGTGACGGGGGGGCGGTTTATCGACATCGGTGTCCCGGAGGATTTGGCCCGGGCTCGGGAAGGTTTTTTCGACCGGTGATGCGCTCACCGAAAGCCCTGTTTCTCGACCGTGACGGGGTCATCAACGTCGACGCTGGTTATGTACATGCTGTCGAGGCGTTTCGGTTTGTCGAAGGTGTTTTCGATCTGACCCGGACGGCGATTGGCTTGGGATACCTCCCGGTGGTGGTGACCAACCAGGCGGGTATCGGGCGCGGATACTATAGCGAACGGCAGTTTGTTGAGCTTACCGAGTGGATGTTGGGTGAATTCGATAGGCAGGGATGTCCCTTGGCGGCTGTCTACTACTCGCCCTATCACGCCGAACACGGCAAGGGGGAGTATCGACGCGATACATGGTGCCGCAAACCCAACCCCGGCATGCTTTTCGACGCCAAGGCCCGGTTCGGGCTTGACCTGTCGGCCTCGGCGCTCGTGGGCGACAAGGCGAGCGACATGGTGGCGGCGCTACGCGCTGGCGTTGGACTCTCCATCCTGATCGGATCGGATGATGCGCCGCTTCCCGAGGGGGTGGCGCCGGTGATAGTTCCCACGGTGCTTGATGCGGAGACGATCCTTCGCTCATGGGCATGCGACAATGGCAAAGCGCCATAGGCGTTCCTGGCGCATACCTCTTGAGGATTGCGATCATCAAAGGAGAGAGGAATGGAGTTTACAGGGGAGCGGTTTATACCGGGCGAATCCGGTGTCGAGATGGAGTGCGAGCACCGGGCGCGCTATCTTTTCGCATGCCACTATGCGGGGGGACGGCGAACGCTGGATATCGCATGCGGCGAGGGGTACGGTTCTTCGCTGCTGGCCCAGCTTGCCGATACGGTCGTCGGCATCGACATCGACCGCGTCACCGTCGGGCACGCCTCCCGCCATTACGCGGTTCCGGGAAAGGTCTCTTTCGTCGTCGGCGCGTGCGAACGCCTTCCACTGGCCGACGGGTCGATCGATCTGGTGGTGAGCTTTGAAACGCTTGAGCACCTGCGAGAGGGTGACACCTTTTTGGACGAGGTTCTACGGGTGTTGTCGCCGGAGGGCATTCTCATCCTCTCCACGCCGGAGAAGGGGGAATATAACCGTCGCCTTGCCACACCAAACCCCTTTCATCTGTTGGAGATGGACGCCGAACAGTTCTCGTCCAAGATGCGCGCCCGTTTTCCCCACGTCCTCTTCTATTCCCAGGGCATTCATGCGTCATCGGTCATCGCGATCGAGGGGCGAGAGCGGGGCAAATGGGAGGGGACCGTCGAACAGGGAGGCGATCCATCCGCCCCGGTCTATATGATCGCCGTCGCCTCGCGGGTGAAACCGCCCGTCGTCGCCGGAAGTGTCTTCTACCTCGGGGAGGAGGGACAGATGGACGAATTGCGGGCATCCTATCAGGAAGAGCTTTCCCGTCTGAACGGGCGGATCGAGGAACTGGGCGCATGGGGGACACGCCTTTCTGATGATATTGCGGTCGAGCTTGCTTTGCGGAATGAAATGGCGGCCGAGCTTGCCCAGCGCGAGGAAAGGCTCGAGGCCCAGCGACGCATGCTCGAAGACCAGCGACTCATGCTCGAAGACCATCAGAAGAAGGGCGCGCAAATGGTCAATGGACTTTTCGCCCTGCACCGGAAGCTCGCCTCGTCGCGCGTTACCGTCGGCCCGCTGCAACCGGCCAGCGCAATGGCCGCCGGGGCTGCCGAAACGACGCCCATGCGGGTGATGATTTTCGGCGCGAGCGCGGGGGGGGCAAAAGCGGCGAGCGATGTCATGCGGCGCGGCTGGACCATCGAATGTTTCCTGGACAGCAACAAGGAACGATGGGGCGGTGTCGGTCCTTCGGGACAGCCGGTCAAGGCCCCCGACATTCTTGACGATCCGGCGAATTGGCCAGACTTGGTGGTGGTCGCTTCCGAAGGGGGGCGCAACGAGATATTTGGGCAGCTTGAGCGGAAGGGAATGGTTCCCTACACGAACTTCGTCTACTTTCACGATATCGGGATCGACCGGTCGTTTGATGTCGATCCCGATCTGCACCGGTGGGTCGCCGAACGGGCGGCCCGACCGGATGTTGACCTGACGGTCCCCCTTGTTTTGCCGACCAGCCCGCTCCCGACGGTGTCGGTCATCATCCCGGTTCACAATCAGATCAAAACGACGTGGCGCTGCCTGATGTCGATCATGCGCGCGGCGCCCCGTCGCCAATTCGAAGTCATTGTCGTGGATGACGCCTCCTCCGACGAAACGGCCGATGCGCTCACCCGTGTGGCGGGACTGACGGTCGTGCGCAACCAGGCCAATCAGGGGTTCATTCGTTCGTGCAACGCTGGCGCCCGGGCGGCGCGTGGCGCATATCTCTACTTTCTCAACAACGACACCGAAGTCCTCCCGGGATGGATGGACGAACTTGTCGAGACGTTCAATCGGTTTCCCGCCGCCGGACTTGCCGGTTCGAAGCTGATCTTCCCGGACGGCGCGTTGCAGGAAGCCGGCGGTATTGTCTGGAGGGACGGTTCGGCCTGGAACTACGGTCGCGGGCAGGATCCGTGCGCGCCTCGCTACTCGTATGCGCGCCGGGTGGACTATGTCTCGGGCGCCAGTATCATGATCCGCAAGATACTGTTCGAGGATCTGGGGGGATTCGACGAGATATTTCTTCCCGCATATTGCGAGGACAGCGATCTGGCGTTCAAGGTTCGCGCGGCAGGGTATGAGACCTGGTATCAGCCCCTGTCGCAGGTCATTCACTACGAAGGGGTCTCCTCCGGCGTTGATACCGGTAGCGGCGTCAAGGCATATCAGGTGACGAATGCCAAGACCCTGTACGAGCGGTGGAAAGGCGTATTGGAGGATCACCGCCCCTCCGGAGAGGCTGTCGAAGTCGAGCGGGAACGATGGGCAAAGCGGCGAGCGTTGTTCATCGACGCTCTGACGCCGACCCCGGACCAGGATGGGGGGTCGGTAACGGCGGTGGCGCTCATGAGCATCTTCAGCGGCTTGGGCTACAAGGTAACCTTCATTCCCCAGGACTGCCTGCTGCATATGGGGGACTATACCCGCGCTTTGCAGGGGATGGGGGTGGAGGTGGTTTATGCCCCCTACTATTCTTCGGTCGATCACTACCTAAGGGAAGTGGGCGACGTTTTTGACGTGGCTCTGGTGTTCCGGCACAGCGAATTTGTCCGGTGCGCAGAAACCCTGAAGACACGAGCCCCTTCCGCCCGGATTATTTTCGAAGTGTCCGACCTGCACTTTCTCCGGGAGCAGCGACAAGCGATTATCGAAAATGACCTGGAGCTCGCCGAAAAGGGGGAGAAGACTCGCCAACAGGAGCTCGCCCTGATGCGGGTGGCCGATGTGACGCTTGTCCGCTCCGAGGAGGAGTTGCGCATAATCGGCGAGGCCGATTCTTCCATCCGGGCCGAGTATTATCCGTGGGCCATTCCCATTCGCGGACGGACCTGTTCGTTTAGGCAACGTACAGGGATCGCCTTTCTCGGCGGATACGGACATCCCCCCAACGTTGATGCGGTAATATGGTTTGTTGGCAGCGTATTGCCCCTGATTCTGGAGCGGTCGCCGGAGATGGTCTTCCATGTCTACGGTAGCAAAGTCCCCTCCGTGCTTTCCGAGCTGGCCTCGCCGAACGTTTTGGTGCACGGCTTCATCAATTCTCTGTCCGAGTGCTACGACAACCACCGGGTCTTCGTGGCCCCCCTGCGCTACGGCGCGGGATTCAAAGGGAAGGTCGCCCAGAGCATGTCCTACGGCCTGCCGTGCGTCATGACCACGATCGCCGCCGAGGGGATGGGCATGATCGACAATGAGAATTGCCTCATCGCCGACGATCCGGCCGCCATGGCCGAAGCGGTCATCCGTCTCCACGAGGACGAGTCGCTCTGGCGTCGATTGTCGGATGCGGGGGTGGCCCACAGCGACAAACTCTGCTCGTACGACGCCGCCGGGGCGGTCATCCGCCGGGCTCTCTCACAGGGACCGGCCTTCTCCGAAGTGACAGGGCCGTCGCCGCGGGGACATTGGCGTGTTAACCCGTCGGGGACCCTTGTCGGGGGGCTGCCGGAGAACGCCGATGCGCAGGCGGTTGCGACGTGGGAGGGGGTCATCCGCTTCCAGTGCAACATCTGCGGCGCGATGAACGAGGTTCGTAGGGAATCCCTCGCCCGCGAAATCTCGTCCTGCGCCGAATGCCATTCCAGCGTGCGCTTTCGGGGGATGGTCGACGCGCTTGCCGTCGCCCTCTTCGACCGGTCGCTACGTCTTGACCAGTTTCCCGTCAACCGGAGCGTCTGCGGCATGGGGCTAAGTGACTGGGAAGGTTACGCCAGTCGGTTGGCGGAGCGGTTCGACTACACGAACACGTTTTATCATACCACCCCTTTGTTGGACATCAACGACATCGATCCGGCCTTCGAGGGGCGATACGATTTCATCCTGTCCAGCGATGTTTTCGAGCATACCTTGCCGCCAGTGGAGCGGGCCTTCCTGAATTGTCACCGGCTCCTCAAACCGGGAGGTGTTCTCGTCATGTCCGTTCCCTATGTGAGCGGGGCGCCGGTCGAGTACTATCCCGATTTGCATGACTATGCTTTTGAGGAAACCGCGCGGGGGGGGATGAGGCTGGTCAACGTGACCCGACAGGGAGAGCGGCAGGTGTGGGATGACCCCGCCTTCCACGGAGGCGCAGGACTGACCTTGGTCATGCGAAAGTTCTCGGAAGAATCGGCCCGGCAGGCTCTTGCGACCGCCGGATTCGCAAGCGTCACCACCCATGCGGCCCCCTCTTTGACAAACGGCATCTGGTGGCCGACGATTCCGGAAGGGGAAATCATCGGCTGCCCTATGATCGCCAGGAAGGCTATGTAAGGGAATCGCGAGGAAGATGGACTTGACGGTCACCGGGGAGCATTTCTGCTACGGAGCGGGCGGACAAGTGGCGTTGTTCGGCAACCTCCGTCAATGAACGCGGCATCAGGTCGCGGTGATGGCGGCGACCACCTATCCCAAAGCGGTCACCATTGCGCGAGCATGGCGATAACGTTTTGGGGCAGAATGCGAGCCGTGTCAACAATCTGGAAATAGGCGGGGATTTGCTGGTTGTTGACGTTCGGCAGGCTGTCGACATGGTCGCAGCGGTCGCAGCATGTTTCATCAAGCGGCGGCGGCGAGGCGCCCGTGGCGAAGCGAGCCCGGACGTCGCGATAGCGCGAACTGTTGAAGGGATCGGCGTTTGCGTCGATGTCGCCCTTCGGGGCGAAGATGGTCCCCTGCTCTCCGTAGTTGGCGCGGCAACACGGGTAGACGTCTCCTTCAGCGCTATAGACGATGTTCTTGTAGGTCCACTGGCACCCTCCCTGCGCGCTGTCGGACGGGACATCAAAGGACGCATTGTCTACCCTTCGCGTCCATGGGATGGCATAGCTCTCGGCGATTTTTCCGTTCAGAGCCGTCATCATCTCTTGCGCGGCCAAAGCGATCTGTTGGCCATCGTAGCTAAAAAGAACCCTATTGCAAGGGAGTGACGCGGGTATGGTGATGCCGGGGTCGGTGGCTGAAACGTCATATGGCCTGGCGAAATTGATTTCGTTGACCCCGAGATTGCTGGCCAGATTGGTGGCAAGCTCCACTTCCTCCAGCGTATGATCAAAAAGCAGATACTGCCAGACCAGATGGGGGGTCGCCGTCCCCAGCGCCCGCTTTGCGCGGACCAGACGCTTTACGTTCTCGAGTACGAGGGAAAGATCGCCACCGCGTCGATACCGTCCGTACGTTCGCTGCGTCGCGCCGTCGATGGAGAGAATGAGGTAGTCCAGGCCGGAGGCGACAAGCGCCCTTTCGTCGAATCTGAGGGAGAGATTGGTGGAGACGGAGGTACGCATCATGTAGCTGCGCGCGTAACGGATATACTCCGGCGTTCGCGGGTTGAGTAGCGGCTCTCCCCAGTTGAAAAAGCGGGTCGACAGGGCGAAAGGCCCATGGCGGTCGATGATAGTGTCGGCAAGTGAATTTCCAAGAAGCGTCTTTTCCCAGGGGGCGCCCGGCGGAATATCGCTACGACCCCCATGAATGCATCCCGGGCAGGTGAGCTGGCAGGCGTTGGCGCATTCGAGGATGAGCCCGAAAGGGTGGGCGAGCAGTCGGGGGTGGCGTCGTTGGTACTGGTACTTTCCAATTGCCAGGTTGGAAAGCTTCAGGAGCGTCGCCATCGCCTGAAGAGGCGACCCGGTCGCATCGCTGACCGGGCTGATCAGAGCCCGATTGGCATCATCGACGAGAGCCGCAAAGGACGAAAGGGTGCGCTCATGCGCGATCCCCTCCTCGATGAGGGCAAAGCGCTCGGCGATAAAGCGCTCGACATCACTCATGGCTGTGTGGCGAACGATCCTGCTGCGGGCGCGTCCGGGGCCGTCGCCGCGTCGGCGTCGCATGAGCTCGCCGCCCTGCGCGCGCAGAACGCGGGAGTCCAATTTTTGTAGGTCTTGATCGCGTCGCATGAATGCGGAACCATGACGGCGGCCATGCGGGTCGGCTTGATATGGCCGAGGTCGATCAGGAGATCGTTGAGGTACTGGATAAAGTCGATGAAAGCCTTGTCCCGCCCGTCGGCGACGTCGAAATTGGCGCCGTACCCCCCGCTGGTGAACACGTCGATCAGATTGCCGAAGGCGAAGAACGTTTCGAAGCCGAAGTGATTCATCAAGACGGGAAGAATGTCCTGCGACCGAATACCTTCGAAGCCTTGCGTCGAGCAGTCCCGGTTCTGATACTCCTCATCAACCGTCTGGAGAATGTGGTGGCGCTTCTTTTCTGGAGGCAGGAAACGCCAGATCCTCTCGATGATCGCCAGCGCCTCGGGCCAACGCATGTGACCGTTGCGGCCGATCAGATCGAAGCATACGAAGACCCCTTCGGGAGCGAGCCCGTCCTTGACCGCTTCCGCCAGATGCTCCAGGGCGACCACATGGTGAAGGGCATGATGCGCCATGGCGGCGGCGAATCGTTGGCCCGTCGGCGTCCATGTGTTTATGTCGGCCTCGGTGAACACAAAGCGCTCGCCCAACCCGGCTTTGTCGGCGTTCTTTTTCGCCCGCTCGATCTGAATGGGGGATATCTCCACGCAGTGGAAAAGGAAGTCGGACACGCCGCCACGCATCAGGCTGGCGGCTATCGCCACTTCAATCTGCGCGTCACCGCTACCGAAACTGACGATGTTGCGATTCTGTGACGATCGGATCGCCTGCGCCACCGCCCTTTCGTAAAACGCAATGTGATCGCCGACGCCGCACACGTCCGATAACCGGGGAAAGAAGTAGGCGTTTTGCCAATACCGAAACGCATCCGACAGCTGTGCGGAACTATCTTCCACCGCTTCGAATTGCCTGATCTGCTCCCTGACCTTGTCGCGGTAAGCGGGATCCTTGATCATGGAACGCTCCTGTTGCGCCCGGTGCGGGACGGGGCGCGGTCCTTTTGAAAGGCGCTCGCGCGCCCTCGCCTCCGGGCGGCGGGTGTGGGGTATCGGCCTGGCGTCAACATATCAAAACCGCCAGCTCTGGGCGCCCAAATCGGTGAAGTGAAACGGCATCATGAGCTTTCCTCCCGGGATCGCTTCGAGGGCCCGGACGACGTCGAGGCGGCGGACCGGGTCGACGAGAAACATGATGAATCCTCCTCCTCCGGCGCCCGAAACCTTCCCCGCGGTCGCCCCCACCTCGGTGGCGCGATGGAGAATGGTGTCGATCCGCTGGTTGGAAATGTTGTGGGCCATCCGTTTCTTCGATTCCCATCCCTTGCGCATGGAGAAGGCGAGCGTGTCGAAGCTTCCCTTGAGCAGCGCCTCCTTGAGGATGAGGGCCTCTTCCTTGACTTCGTGCATGGCTTCGATGGCGCCAGCTTTCCCTTGGCTGACGTTGCGGCTCTGCTCCTGAATGATGCTGGCCGAATCGCGCGAGACGCCGGTGTAGTAAAGAACGAGGGACGCCTCCAACTCCGCCAGCACATGCTGCTTGATGCGCAGGGGGTTGATGACGACCCGGTCGTCCGGGTGGAACTCCATGAAGTTGAACCCGCCGAAGGTGGCCGCGTACTGGTCCTGCTTCCCCCCCTCCAGTCCGCAATCGATCCGCTCTATGACGTAGGCGAGATGGGCGATCTCGTAGTCCCCCAGAGGAAGCGAAAGAAGCTCCTGGAACGCCTGCACCATCGCCACCACCAGCGTGGACGAGGATCCGAGGCCCGAACCGGCCGGGGCGTCGGAGTAGGTGGTGAGACGCAAAGGAAGGTTCCTGCCGCCGTTGAAGGTGTCCATGATCCGGCGATAGACCCCCCAGTGGAGGGAGAGAATGGGATTCTCGGGCGGCGCGTCGGCGCCGCCACGCCAGCGGCAGTCATGGTCGAGCGCCACGAACTCCACAACGTCTTCTTCGATGTGGTCGATGAACGCATAGGCGTAGCGATCGATGGTAGCGTTGAGTACGTAGCCGCCGTATCGGTCGCAGTAAGGGCTTACATCGGTCCCCCCTCCCGCAAGGCCGAGGCGCAGGGGCGCCCGGGCGCGGATGGCCTGCCGCGTGCGGGGCGCGATGCGCGGATGGGTCATCGGAGTTGCCCTCGTGGGACGCGGCTCATCGTTGGGCCTCCGGCGCGCGGAAAACGTAGTGGGGGAAAATCTGCTCCGAATGGAGGCCGTCCCGGCGGATGAGGGTCTCTTCCACCACTTCGGTCGCGCCGATGCAAGAAGAGACGGTCGCGTCGTCGAGGACGATGTAGCCGTGATCGACCATAAACGGACGGACCGCCTCATACGAAAAGAGGACGGCAGGCCGGATGTCGCAATCGATATGGGCCAGGGCGATCTTTTTCGCCCCGACCAGAACGTCGGCGGCCGTATCCTCGAAGTAGCCCTTCACGAACACGAGATTCTTCAACCCCGACGCGTCGGCGAAGTCGTGCAATTCGTCAAGATCGACGTCGGAAAAATCTCCCGGATTGTGGGCGTCGACGGCTTTGTCGGTGGCGGGCATCCCCTCAAAGGAGTCAAGAGCGTAGACCTTGACGCCGGGGAGTAGCCGGTCGGCGAGATAGGCCATGAAGAGCGCGTTTCCCCCTTTGTATGAGCCGAATTCGATGATGTCGCCGGTTTCTATGAAGGGCAGATAATAGCGGATGAGCAAAAACAGGTTCATCCGGTTCAGCTCGGCGACGATGGTGCGGTTCGTCGCCAGCGCGACCCCCTCCTGATAGAGGGGGTCGGCGAGAATCGCTTTTTGGAGATCGCCAAACTGGAGTCCCCACCCGCGCTGATAGCCCTCATACACGTTGCGGCCCTTGCGAAACCCGCGTTCGAGACCTTTAAACTCTGGCAACATCTGGCATGCTTTCTTGTGGATGGTGGGGGTTACTTTTCGGCGTAAAAGTAGCCGTGGCCGACGCCGAGATAGCCGTGCGTCACGTCCCAGTATAGTCGATACGCCACGTCCCGGAACCCGACGCTGGCGAGGTCAGCCGCAAAGTCCCAGCCGAAATCGGTGAAAACCAGCGACCCCTTCTCGGAAAGGGGATTTCCGTGATACAGGGGCTCTTCAATATGTCGTATGCCCGTATCGACCCGGCACGCCCGCTGGACATTCACCTTGCGTCGGGCGTGAAACGGAATGGTGACGAGCAGTTTCCCTTCCGGTCTCATGACGCGGAAGCATTCGGCCAGCGCGCGCCGATGGTCGTTGACATGCTCGAACACGTCGTTCGAAATCAGCAGGTCGAACCGTCCGTCCGGGAAACTGAGACGTTCCACGTCTTCATGCCTGACGCCGTCGCTGAGCGTACCTCCAGCCAGGCCGTCGCCGAGATATTCGCTGCCGACCCATTCGACCTCCGGAACCCCTTGGGAGAGGTTGCGGTAGATGGGGGTGATCTGTTCCATGAGATACGCCGAAACCGGACGACCCGTGACGCCCCGCGCGATGCGTCGGGCAGTTGCGGCGACGATCCGCTGACGGGCGTTGAGCGCGCAGACCGGACAAACGAGGCGTTCACGCCAGTTGGGGACCCATGTTCCGTCGGGCTGGTCGGTGGCCCCGCACAGGCGGTTGACCAGAAAGGCGACCTCACGACTACAGACCCCGCAATGACCCGGGACGCCATACTCCTCTTCGCCAAGATGCTCTCGAATGATGCAGAGCTCCCGGTCGCGCTGGAACTGCGCTTCCGCAGAGCTGAGAAAACGCTCGTACTCCTCAAGCGTATGGGTGTCGAATTCGTTACAACGCATGGCGGTGGGTAAGACGTTCATAGAGGGTTATATCTTCGGCGAGAAGTTCGGTTAGCGAGTCCCAACCAGACGCCACGGCCCGGTCGTCCCCGCTTTCGCGGGTGTCTTTTGATCCGGTCGCGTTCAACCAGACGTTCGTATCGAGGGTGACGTTCAGCAACGCCTCTAGCCGCCCAATGTCGGCTGCCCGATGTTCATGCCGACCCACGAAGTCGAGAGTGTCGGTGTTCCAGCCGCCGAAATAGGTGCGTGAGTAGAGAAAACGGATCGTCGGCAGCCGTGCGAAACCGACAAGGTCAAGATCTTTTTCCAGAAAGTACTGATGAAGGGGGCTGGGGTGCGGGGGGATCCGCTTCCAGTAACGGTAGATGGAGCGGACGTTGTCCACCGGATGTCGGAGGAACGTGAAACGAAAGGCGCTCTCAATGAGATCGTACTTCGAAGCGCGGAAATGACCGTGAACGACATGGATCCCCTCGGGAAGCCGTGTCGGCCGTTGGGCGAGCCATCGGTCGGGATTGAGATTGCATTCCGCCGTGGGGATGGCGGGGTCATCCTCGTCGAGGAGCAACGTCTCCGGACCGTAGGCGCGTCGGAGCATTTCAAGCATGGAGGTTCCGCCGGCCTTTGGCATGTGCAAGGAGATGACCGCTTGGGGCGTTGCCATCGCCCTCCTCAGCTCACTGCCGAAGAAGGGGGAAAGAGGACAATCCGTCGTCCCCCGTGGCGCGCTTCGGCGGTCGCAAGGCGGAACGCGCGGACGCGCGCGTCCACCCCCCCCGGCAGGTGCGATAACGGGGTATACTCCCGCGAGGCTTCCAGGTCGATGAGTGCGCAGGCGCCGGTGGCTCCCATCGGGGTCAGGTGCTCCGGCTCCAGCGTGAATACAAGATCTGGCATTGCCCCGTCCCCGCCGGGGGCGCTCACGCAGCCCCGCTCGCTACCATCGACCCGTGCGGCAAGCGTCACAGCGTCGCCGCCGAAAACCGGCGGGACAACACCGGACACGGAAAGTCGGAGCTCGCACGCATCGCGCCATGGCAGGTAGACGACTATGCTTGCGCGCCGACGAAAGGTCATCCCGTCGGGGTAGAATCCGGCCAAAGGGGCTATCGTCCCGTCGGGCGAGGCGCCAGGCCAGTCGCCCGGCAGTTGGTAGCCCAGCCCGCGCATATGCTCGTCCGAGTATCCGAGAGCGTCGCGGACACCCCGCGTCAGGGTGAGCGTGAGCCATAGGTCCGCCTGGCTCATCCCGTCGAACGTGGGGGAGAAGGAGAGGCGACGATAGCGCATGGGGGCGCGATCGGCAAGCCCGTTGTCCGGCGCCCCCTCGACGAAGGCGATCGTTCGCGCGTCGGGGATGAAACCGAAGATCCCCCACAGCGTGGTCAACGCCGCCGCAGGGTTGGTCGCGATCGTTTCGTAGGAAAGGACCGTCACCCCCGGCTGTCCGACGATGGGGGCGATTGCCTTTGCATATTCGACGTATAGCCCGATATTTCTGAAAACATGGGGACTAAAAGCGGCCGCATAGACGTCCTTTTCATTTTGGGTCCGCACGAACATCGATTTTAGGGCGCCAACAGGATCGCGGACGATCACCACATAGCGGCTCCCCTCGACGGGGCCGTATTCGCGCATAGGGAAGATGTTGCCGGGAGTTTTCTCGCCGAGAAGGGGGCGAGGGTCACCGCCGCCGATCAGCGCGGTCAGCGCGTCGAGAGCCGTTCGATAGAGATCGCTGCCCCACAATCCACCTCTAATAGCCCGCTCTACCGTATCCATCAGCGTCGCCAGCGACGAATCGTCGAAAATCAGATTCGCCGGATGGGCGCCACGGGAAACGCTGAAGCGGGGCATTTCGAGCAGGGTCTGCGAGAGTTGGGCGTGCAAAAAGGCAATGACCCGGTCGGCGTTTTCTGGCAGACATGGGGCGTGGCCACAGAGGTCGTGAAGGAGGGGAAGCAAGTGGGTCTCCCCCGCGTAGCAGAATACTTCCGGGTGGAGCGAGAGAAACTTGGCGGCAAGGGTCGTTCCCCCACGGGGCATCCCGCCAAGAAGCGTATGCAACGTTTTCATGAGAGAGAGCCTTGGGTGGTTTTCGAAGACGACCCCATGGTGGTCCCGGATGATGTGTCACCGGCGCGGTGGACAACAACCGCCCCTCCACTGTTTACAATAAGGACGCGGCCACGCTCGTGGCGCGTGGCGATCTCGGCCACATTCCCCATGCCCCGCAGGTGGCGGTGGCCGGTGGGGATCAGCATGAGATCGGCGTCGAAAGCGGCCAGCTGGCGGCGGGCGTTGTCCGAGAGACGTTCCCATTGCAGAAATCCGTCATCCCCAGCGGGTATCCAGAGCGCGCCGGGGGCGATGGGGCGCAGTCCTTCGATGGCGGAGTCGGCGGAGAGAACCGCCACCTGCGCCTCCGGCCAGCTTTGGGCGATTCCCTTCAGAAGCGCGGCCAGGTGCCACGCCCGGCTGGAACGGAACACGAGAACCCGCGACGGCGCGGGGATTGTCGCGGCGGACGCAGGCCATGTCTCGGCGAAGCGGACGGCGTCCCGTTTCTCCCGGGCGTAGTCATAGGCGGCCAGCGCTTCTTTGCGCATCGCCTTGATCGCGTCGGCCGGATAGCCGGGAAGCGACATGACCGATTCCTCCCCCCCGTCGAAGGTCCGCCAGTCGGCGCCGGTCAGGAGCCCTTTCCCCTCGGCCCATGCGTAAAACGGCGCCCCCGGCTGCGGGGTGCAGATGGAGACCTGGCAGTCGGAGATCATATCTTCTTCGATCAATCGCCCCATCAGGGCCACGGTCTTCCGGTCTTCGTCCGGCGTGGCGCCGACGCCCCCCAGGGTGAAGGTGGCATAGACTGACAACCCCACCTCTTTGGCGTCGCTCAGGAATCGGGCCAGTTTCTCTGGGCGATGTTTCCCCTTCAGATCGAGCCCGCCGGCCACCGCGTCGGACGCCGTCTCCACGCCGACCCGCACCTTGTAATAGCCGGCCTCTTTCATCAGCGCCAGCGTCTCCCGGTCGAAGGGGGCGTAGGCGCACATCGCCTCGTACTTGAGATGCGAAAGCCCCGCGTCGATAATGGCGCGGCAGAGCTGGCGGACGTACCGCCCGTCGGCGTTGTGGATTTCGTCGTCGAAAAAGAACCCTTCGAGGTCAGGATACTTTGCCGCCAGTGTGGCGATCTCGGCCACGACGTGCTCCACCGGGCGTTTCCGGTAGGTCGGGCTTTGGTAATAGGCGTGGCGCACCACGCAGTAGGCGCAGCGGAAGGGGCAGCCTCGGGTCGTATAGAGCTGGATCTGCCGATACTCGCAGATGGTGTCGGCCTTCAAAGCATAGGCGTAGCGAGATGCGTCGTCGTCCTCCGGGAAGGGGAGGGTGGCGACGTCGATGAGTCGGTTGTGGTCGAAGGGGATGACGCTCACCGCCGGATCGGGACCGTCGGCGAAGAAGTCGCGCAACGCGGCAAGGTACTCGCCGCAGACGACGAGGTCGGCCCGTTGGGCCATCTCCCTGGGGAAGGCGGTGGCGTGCTGGCCGGTCCAGACGATCTTCGCGCCGGTCCGTTCACGCACCCGGTCGGCCACCCAGAGGTCGTCCTCAACCGTGCGGGAGGAGTCCTCGATGACGACCCAGTCGGGCGCCTCGGCCACGATCTTTTCCACCATGGTCACCCGGTCCCACCGTTCGAGACAGGGGTCGAGCAGTTTGACTACGTGAGGAGTGTCCCGCTTCAGGAGGGAGGACAGATAGGCCAAATCGCGCGGATAATAGGTAAAGGCGTCGTCATGCCCCAGCGAGGCGGTGGTCCAACGGCTGGCGTAGGGGATGATGCGCCATCCGCCGCTATCGATACCGACCGGGTTGGTGAGGACGATTTTCAAGACGTGCCTTTCGATAATCGCAGGAGCAATTCCTTCAGGAGTTTATTCTAACGTAACGGCGCAGATCAGTCCGAACTTGAGTGGTGATCCGCGGGGAAACCGTCGCCAAGACGGTTCCTTTGTCGCCTCGGTCCCTTTTGGCCGGTATTGCGCATGGCCCATGTGACGAAACGACAAAGGTGATCCGGCGCGGGCGCACATGGAGGAGCTTTGTGACGATGGAGCATGCGACCCGGACGTGGGTCAAAAGACATCCCGCCGCGGGGGCATGAAGCGGTGTATTATCGAAACCAGCCGGGTCCGGCCGAGGCGCCATGACTCAGAACTATAGCCCTCCGGAAAACTGTGCGATTCGGTAGGGGAGACAAGGCCATTGAGAGACTTCCCTGCGGAGAACGGTATGGCGTCGACCGATCCATCGATGCATGATGGCGACCGTGCGGTGACCTCGCAACCGCAGCGCGATGCCCCGCTTGAGAACGCCCTCAAGAGCCCGAAGGAGGTTGCGCAGCGTTGCCAGACGTTGCTCTCACTCTCTTGTCTTGAGCAAGCTGCGACGTTGTACCGGCGGCTCATAGAGACGCATCCTCACCTTGCGGCCGGATATGACGGACTTGCGCAGGTCCTGTTCCGGCAAGGCATGTATGCGGCCGCATTGGAAACGTGCGACGTTTCACTTTCCCTTTTTCCCGACAGACCCTATACGGTATTGCGGCGATGTCTTGCCTTGGATCGGTTGAAGCGGCATGCGGAAGTGACCGCCACCGTAGAATCGTATCTCGCCCGGAAGGGATTCAGGTCGTGGCCCTATCTGTCGATTGCGTGTCTACGCGAGCGTTCGGTTCCTGTTCAGATGCTCATCTTGTATTGCCAATTGCGAATGCGACAGGAAGGGGGGATGAGTCTTTTGGCCTTCTATGACGATCTGGTGAACTATGCGCAAGAAGGCGCCCAGATTGATGGGCTGTTCGGAGTGGGCGCAGAGGTCATACCCTGGTTCGGCAATGAAATGCACTTTCATGGAGCGGTAGAAGCGCCGGATGAATGATCGCGCCAAGCCTTCTGTGGAGGCCGACGACCTCATCCGCCTCGCGACGCTGCTACGCAACCGATCCCGAATCCTGCGTCAACTTGAGGCGCGGCGTCGTGTGCGGAAGAACGAGCGTCTCCAGATGTTGGGAGTGGGGTTTCGAGGTGATCTGGACAGGATCATCGAGAAAAACCGAAATCTGATCATGTTCCTTCTTCGTTCGGCTCTCGATATCAATCCGGCGTTGGGTGAAGCGTCGGCTCTGCTGGCGGAACTGCATTACGAAGCGGGGGAAACAGCCGAGGCGCTCGAACTGATTGAGCGGAGCCGAGCCTTCCCGGGCCAAGACCATGCGATGACGGTTTTATACGGGCAGGCCCTCCTCGAGACCCATTCGTCGGAAGCGCTCCCGTACTTCGCCCGGATAGTGGAGGCCGACACAAGCGCACTCGAACTGGTGCGCTTGTTTGATGTCCACGGTTTTGACCAATGGAGCGAGAGGGTCGGGGGACGTCCCGTCGGGCTTGGAGGCGCCGATAAAGATGTCGTCGGCTCTTTGCGCGTTTCGCTCGAAGGGACGGTCCATGAAATCGACAACACGTTCCGCCAGACCCCTCTCGTCGGAGCGGCCATCAACGATCTTGAAATCGTCGGAGGGGTCGTCCCGGTTGTCGAAGGTCAGGGGTACTACGACCTCGCCCACCTGTCGGGATTGGCTGGTCAGGCGGGGGTGACGGGGCGCTCCCGGACGGCGATAGTGGCCAGAAACGACATCCCCAAGGTCACCATTGAAGAACCGTGCATATTGGCGATGGCTTCGCCTTCCTACTACCAAAACTATTTCCACGCCATCGGACAGATCTATGCCCGGATCGTCATGGCGTTGGATCACCTGCCCGACGCCGACTCCTATTCTGTTTTGCTTCCCTCCTCCACGCCGACATGGGGAAGGACGTTTCTCGAGATGGTCGGCATCCCGGCGGAACGGCTTCGCTTCATTCCCGTTGACCGGCGGGTGGTGGTGAAAAAAGCGCTCGTCCTACCGATGAAATGGGATGTCTGCCCGTCGGAGATAGAGGCCTTGCGCGCGCGACTGACGATTCGCTTCCCCTACCAGAACGCACGGAGGAGCTATTTCCTTTTACGGGATGGCGCGAACAATATCACCCGTCGGTTGGCCAACGAGGAGGACTTCATCGCGAGCGCCAGGCGCCACGGCTTTGCGACCCTCAACCCCATGCGGTATACGCTTCCGGAACAGGCGGATCTGTTTCGCGGAACGGCCCGCATGGTGATCCCTGCAAGCTCGGCATATGCCAATATGGTATTCGCCCCTCCCGGTGGCGAAGTGTGCATGATCGCCCCCCGATTGTTCTGGGGCTCGCTGTCGAGCGATCTGGCGACGTCGTGTAGCCAGCGCTTCTCGGTGATCTTTGGCGAGTATCTGGCGGGGTCCAGAAATATCGCTTCGCCGCACCACGCATTCGTCGCGGACCCTGCTGCGCTCGACCGGCTTTTGGCATTGTCAGAGACAGGGACGCCCGTATGATATCCGGGATCGACGGTCCGATATGCGAGGGATGGAAGTGAACAGTACGCTCTATGTGCATATTGGCGCCCCCAAGACGGGGAGCACCGCGCTCCAGCTCTTTTTCGACCGGAACCGGGAGGCGCTTCGTCACCGGTTCGCCCTCTATCCCCGTGCGACCGCACGGGCCGGAGGGCACCACGATATCGCCTTTCTGACGGGGGGGGGCTATCCCGAATGGGCGACGCCGCAGGAGACATCGCTTGAGGATCTGCTCGGAGAGCTCGACCGAGAACTGGCCGACCACACGGGGGATGCGCTGATTAGCAGCGAAAACTTCTATCTGTTCCCCAATCCGAAAAGTTTGGAGGATAGGCTTCTCTCTCTCCCGTCTTTGAAAGGGCGGCGTGTGCAGGTGATCGTCTACCTGCGCCCCCAGGAGGAGGTCGTGGAAGCCTGGTACAACCAGACCGTAAAGGCCCAAGGCTCGACGGCGACCTTCGCCGAATCTCTGGAGCGCGACCGGGACCTTTGGGATTACGAAGCCCGACTGAAACCGTGGGCCGATATCTTCGGCAGAGAGAATATCAGAGCGCGGTTGTACGGTGGAGGAAGCGATTCGACATGGGACATTTGCGCCGATTTTGTCGCATGGTTCGGAATATCTCCGTTGGGACTCGTCTTTCCCGAAGTCCGGTCAAACACCAACCTGAACAGGGATCTGCTGGAATTTCAGAGAATGGTCAACCGGCTCCCGATGACGCCGATTCAGAAGAGAAGTCTGCAAAAACAACTGGCCGACCTGAGTTTGAGAACCCGGGGAAGCGGTCTCTTTTGCGAATCCTCCTTCCTTTCGCAGGAAAACCGCCGCGCGCTCCGCGCGGAATATGAGCGATCAAACAGGAACGTCGCCAAAGACTATTTAGACGGCGAGGAGCTGTTCTCCCCCCTTTACGACGATGCCGTCCCTCATGCCCCGTACGGCGGGCTATCCGTCGAGACGCTGGCTTCCCTCGTCGGGTGGTTACTGATAGAATCGCCACAGAAATGAGGATGGGTGCGCCGGAGGATCATGGGTTCCAACGACTTCTATAAGGAACACCCAAAAACCTGTGCTCCCGACGACTTCTGGGGGCAGGTCAAACGAACGGTCGGGGGACGTCCCGTCCCCCAAGAGCAGATAGACCTCATCGTCTCTGCTGTCGTACAGGGATTACGTCTTTCATCCTCCGACACCCTTCTCGATCTCTGTTGCGGCAACGGCGCCCTGAGTTGTCTCCTGTTCCGGCAATGCGCCGCAGGGTTGGGCGTCGATCACTCCGCCTACCTGATCGACGTGGCGCAGAATAACTTCGCCTATCCTGGCCACGAATACCTCCTCGTGGACGATGTCACCGGCTACGTGAACCGGGAACCCGATCCGGAGCGGTTCAACAAAGCGGTGTGTTACGGTTCCTTTCAGTATCTAGATTCTGACGCGGCGACGAAACTGTTGCACCATCTTCGTGACCGGTTCAGACGGGTGGAACATCTCTTCATCGGTAACGTTCCCGACAAAGAACAGATCGCTCGCTTCAATCAGGGTGATGCGTTTACCCCCGGCGCCGCAGAGGACAACACGTCCCCCATCGGCATATGGCGTAACCGGGACGAGTTCGCCGCCCTAGCGGCTTCGACCGGATGGCGAGCCTCCTTCTCCGTGATGCCTGAGAGCTTCTATGCCTCTGCCTACCGATACGACGTTCTTCTCACCCCGGCGGTGGGATGATGTTCGACTCTCTCGTCTGGATCAGTGGAATGCCCAGATCCGGCACCAACTGGCTGGCCCAAATCTTCGCTTCCCATCCCGATGTCCGCCTGAAGACGTGCCCCCTGTTCTCCTACGAATTCAAGAACGCCATGGGTGAGGAGAGTTCGCCGGAGGAGTGGGGGGATTTTTTCCGTCAGGTCTACCTGACGCAGTCGGAATACCTCGATCAGGATTATCTGCGCCGCGAGAACGCCGTTCCCGCCTTCCCGGAGAGGGAGGTGGCGCCGAGAACGCTTGCCATCAAGTCGACCCGTTTTCATCATCTGACCCCCTCGATTATCGAGAAAGTTCCGATGATTGTCTTTGTGGGGATAGTGCGCCACCCTTGCGGCGCCGTCCATTCCTGGCTCACCAACCCGTTGGAGTTTCCGGCGGGGTGTGACCCGCTGCGGGAGTGGCGCTCCGGCGCCTGTCGAACCACCGGCCCTGAAGAGTATTGGGGATTTGACGCATGGAAGCGGGTCGCCTCCATGTTTCTCGCTTTGGAAATGCGCTACCCGGACCAGTTTCATCTGGTCCGGTATGAAACGTTGACTGCCCATGCGACAGCGGAGACCCGGCGGCTCTTTTCCTCCCTGGGCCTTTCGTGGGCGTCCCAGACGGAGCGCTTTCTCGCCGACTCCCAATCCCGCCATACGGAGCACAAGCGGGGGGTCTTCAAGCGGCCCGACGTGGCAGACCGGTGGCGGAGCGAACTGTCGCCTAAGGTCGCCCGGGAGATGATCGATGAGCTGGTCGGCACTCCATTGGAGCGATTCATACAGCCGGTGGGCGCATGAAACGGCGGCTCGACGACCTTGCGCTCTTCGGCGGCCCCCCCCTGTTTGATGCGCCGCGCCCCATCGGGCAACTGGCCGCAGGCTCGCCGGAGACATTTTTCACCTACGCGAAGAGAATGTACGACGCCAAGCGGCTGACCAACAACGGCCCGCTGGTTCAGGAGCTGGAGGAGCGGCTCGCCCATCTCCATCAGGTTACCCAATGCATCGCATTCTGCAGCGCCAGCGTGGCCCTTATCGCGGCGCTCAAAATTCTTGCGCAGGGGAAGAGGGGGGAGGTAATCATGCCGGCCTTCACCTATGCGGGCCTTCCCCATCTGGCCCGCTGGGCCGGACTGTCGCCACGGTTTTGCGATATCGACGCGGTGACCCACACGCTGGACCCTGAAAGGGTGGCGGAAGCTCTCGGACCCGAAACCGTCGCCGTTCTGGGGGTCCATCAGGTCAACAGTCCCTGTTTCATCGATGCCCTCGATGCGATTACCCGAGACAAGGGCGTTCCCCTCTTCTTCGACTCGGTCCACGCGGTCGGCGCCACTTATCGGGGGAGACCGCTGGGCGGATTCGGTCGGGCGGAAATATTCAGCCTGCACGCGACAAAACTGATCAACGGGTTCGAAGGGGGGTACGTGACCACCAACGACGAGGGGTTGGCCTACCAGCTTCGCCTTGTCCGCAACTTCGGGTTCACCGGAAGCGACACGATCACGACCCTAGGCGTCAACGGAAAACTCAATGAAGTGCACGCCGCTCTCGCTTTGAGCTCTTTGGAGGGGCTCGACGCGGTCATCGCCGGAAACCGGCGACGATACGAGCGCTATCGGGAACAGTTCGCCCCTTTGAAAGGGTATCCTCTCTTCCCCTACCCCGAGGGGGAAAAGGTCAATTTCGAATTCGCCCTCCTCGAAATCGGCGCCGACGCCCCGCTGTCGCGTGACCGGCTGGTTCGTCTTCTCCGGGCCGAGAATGCCTTGGCCCGCCCGTACTACTCACCCCCTCTCCATCGATCTGAACATATGCCTGAAGGGCTTCCCGTCCCCTCCCTGCCGGTCACCGAGGCGGCCTCCTTGCGCTATATCCAGATGCCGGTGGGAGAGCGCGTATCGGAAGAGGACATTCAACAGCTCGCCGAGTTGACCGCTTTCGCTCTGGATCACGGTCCGGCCATCACGGCGCGGATGGGGACATGACACTGCAACCAAAGCGAAGCGTGTCGGACCTGGCCCTCTTCGGAGGAACGCCCCTCTTTACCGAACCGAAGCATGTGGGACAACTCTACCTGCCCGAATGGAGCCGTTTCGAATCATCGTTTCAGGGGATTTTTGACCGTGGCTATTTCACCAATCACGGTCCCCTGGTTCGACAACTCGAAGAGCGTCTCGCGGGGTATCTGGGGGTTCGTCATGCGGTCTGCATGGTCAACGGGACGGTGGCCCTTATGGTCGCGGCCAAGGCGCTCGACCTGAAGGGGGAGGTGATCGTTCCCGCATTCACCTTCATCGCAACGGCGCAAGCCCTCCTATGGGCAGGGCTCGATCCGGTCTTTTGCGACGTCGATCCGGTCACGCACACGATGACCGCCGAAAGGGTGGCGCCGCTGATAACGGATAAGACCTCTGCGATTCTTGGGGTCCATCTCTGGGGCCGTCCGTGCGATGTGCTCCCGCTGGAGAGCCTCGCCCGCGACCGGGGTTTGGCGCTCTTTTTCGACGCTGCCCATGCGGCTGGCTGTTCTATGGGGAACCGGATGATCGGCGGGTTTGGCCATATGGAAATCTTCTCGATGCACGCCACCAAAGCTCTCAGCGCCGGGGAGGGGGGCTTTGTTACGACGGACGATGATCGTCTGGCCGATCGCCTTCGCACGGTGCGCAATTTCCACCTCTCCGAAACGTTCGTCAAAGTCCCCTTGCGCATCAACGCCAAGATGTCGGAAGCCCAGGCGGCTCTCGGGCTTCTGGGGCTGGAGAGTCTTCCGGCCATTTCCGCGGCCAACAAGGTTCTCTACGACGCCTACGTCCGTTGCCTGTCCCCCCTTGACGGGCTGTCGCCCCTCCTTTTTGACGAACATGAGGCGAACAATTACCAATACATGGTGGTGGAAGTCGACAAGAACCTTTGCGGCTATACCCGCGACCAGGTGGTTCGCCTGCTGCATGCCGAGGGAATTCTCGCCCGGCGTTACTTCACCCCGGGCGCCCATCGGATACCCCCCTTCTGCGACCGCTATCCGCGGTTTGTCGAGGCGCTCCCGGTCACCGATGGGCTCTCGGAAAGACTGATGCAGTTGCCGCTGGGTCAGGGGGTCTCGTCTGGCGATGTCGAGAAGGTCGGCGATCTCCTCTCCTTCTTGCGGGAGCGCCGGGAAATCCTCGAAGGAGACTCTCGGCTCGACGGGGACGTACTCTCCCATCCGCGAGGGACCGAATGATACTCGGCGTCATGCAGCCCTACTTCTTCCCGCACCTCGCCTACTTCGACCTCATCCGGCGGTCGGACCGATGGATTGTTTTCGATACGGTTCAATACCAGCCGAAATCGTGGATGAACCGGAACAGGATCCTCCACCCGAAGAGCGGTTGGCAGTACATCCATGCTCCCGTCGCCAAGGCGCCCCGTTTTGCGCCGATCGCCGCGCAGCGGGTAAAGGACTGCGCCGAAGCGAAGAGAAGAGTCGTGGCGCAACTGGGGCATTACCGCAAGAAAGCGCCGCACTACGACGCCGTCGTCTCGTTGGTGGAGGAGACGTTCTCCGGCATGGCGTCGGATCGTCTGGTCGAACTGAACGTTCGTGGCATGGCGGCCGTCTGCGCGCGACTCGGGATCGCGTTTGACCCGGAGCTATTCTCCGCCATGCATCTTAGCCTTCCCCCCATCAACGCCCCCGGGGAATGGGCGTTGGAGATATGCTCGGCCCTCGGCGCCGACGAGTACATCAATCCTCCGGGAGGGCGCGGGCTGTTCGATCAGGCGGCGTTCGAGCGACGCGGCATACGACTCACGATCAGCGATCCTCCCGACCTTGAGTATCTGTGTACCCCCTACACGTTTGAACCGAAGCTTTCCATTCTTGATGTTCTTATGTGGAACGATGCCGAACGGGTCGGCGTATGGTTTGATGGTCATCAACATTCCTTGTGATATTCCCTGCTTGACCCTATGAACGTGGAGAACACCATCATGCCTTCCGCCGATTCCGCGACAGAGGTGGCGCGCAATCCCCTCGACCCCGAAGCGCATTATCGCTTCGCTCGAGCCTGTTATGCGAAAAAGTCCTTCCCCCTCGCTTATGCCGAATGCCGCACCGCCTTGGCCTTGGGCTTGTCGCCGACCGAGGGCGAGAGGTTTCTGCGGGAGATGGAGCCCCGTCTTCACCCGCTGCAGTCCATGCCGAGTTACCGCTATTTCAGACTGCGACTTTTGGCGGAGACCCTGATGGCGTGCAGCGGGTCGGAGGGGGGACGCCTCCTTGACGT
>JADGCD010000060.1 GCA_015229165.1 Nitrospinota bacterium
TATCATCTTCGCCTGGATTTTCGGCGTGGAGAAAGGGTTCGCCGAAATCCACAGCGGCGCCGACATACGCGTTCCCGTCTTCTACAAGTACGTCATCAAGTATGTGACGCCGACCTACCTGATCGGTCTGCTGATCGCCTGGTTCTGGCAGGACGCTTCCAAATTCGTTCCGCGCCCGTCGAGCCCCCATTTCATCTACGAGGTGGGGACCATCGTCGGACTGGTGGCCTTTATCGGGCTCCTGGTCGGATTGGTGGAGTTGGCCGGAAGACGGGGAGCGTTCGACAAAGAGGAGAGGGAACGATGAGCGCCGCCGGATGGATCATGATGACCGGAAGCTGGCTTTTCATTGGCGGGCTGACGCTCTTTTGCATCCGCAAGGTCATCCGCCTGACCCTGACGCAGGCGGAGCATATCCGCCCGATCATCGAGATCGACACCGGCGACCAGAAGGAGGAGTGAAGGCATCCTCCCTTGTCGGAAGGGGGGAAGGAAGTTACTCCTCAATCGTCGCGATGAGAGCGCGCGCCTCTTCGGCGAACCGTTCCGGCGTCTGTATCGATCCGGCAACCGACGGCAGGTGGCCGAGGGCGGAAGCCTGCCGACCCACCACCATGTTCGGTATCCCGGCGGCGGCCAGGTCGGCGGCGAGCAGGTCGAGCAACGTGGTGTCGGTGGAGGAGAAGACCTCCACGAACGTTTCGTTCGCCCCCACCAGCGGCAGGGAGGCGGGCTCCTCCCGCTCGGCGTCCCCCCGCCGGGGGGTCATGAAGAGAAGCCTGAACAGGACCGCCCCGATCATGAGCAGGACCAGCGTGACCAGCGAGCGGATCATCGGACCTTCCCCTCCCGGACGTAGACCGGCTTTCCGTCGATGAAAGTCATCATGCAGACCGCCGACGGGTCGGTGGGAAATCCGTTGAAGAGGGCAAGGTCGGCGTCCATCCCCTTGCGGATGGCGCCGATCCGGTGGTCGAGCCCCAAGGTCATGGCCGGATTGGTGGTGAGGGTATGCAGGACGGTATCCAGCGGAACCCCGTGATCCCGCACCAGCTTGATCCCCTCCTGCCGAAGATCGGCGATCGGCATCACCGGGTGGTCGGTGATGAGCGACACCCGGACCCCGGCGGCCATGAGGCGGACGGCGTTGTCCCGCTCCAAATCTTTCAGCTCCACCTTCGAACGCCCCGTGGAGGTGGGGCCGACGTTGACCGGTATCTTTTTCGCCGCCAGAACCGACGCCACCTTGTAGGCTTCGGTCCCATGTTCGATGACCAGCTTGAGCGAGAACTCCTCGGCGATGCGAATGGCGGTCAGGATGTCGTCGGCCCGGTGGGCGTGGGCGCGGGCGGCGGTCTTTCCGTCGAGCAGGGGTACCAGCGCCTCCAGCTTCAGATCCCGGTCGGGCTTGACCTTCTTGCGCATCTTCGCCCGGTAGTTCTGCGCCGCCACCAGCGTCTCCCGGATGACCCCGGCGATTCCCATCCGGGAGCCGGGGGTTTTCTTCTGACCGCCGTAGACCCGCTTCGGATTCTCGCCGAACGCCATCTTCTGGCCGACGTACGGGTCGAGGATCATGTCGTCGGTGAATCCGCCGGCGGTCTTCATCACCAGCGCCTGCCCGGCGAAAACGTTGGCGGAGCCGGGGGTCACCATCACCGCCGTCACTCCCGCCTCTCGCGCCTCGGCGAAAGCCCGGTCGGCATGGTCGACGCCGTCGATGGCCCGAAGGTGGGGGGTGACCGGATCGGTCATCTCGTTGCCGTCCTCCCCCGCCTCACCGCTCCCCTCGGCGTAGAGCCCCAGGTGGGTGTGCGGATCGATCAGACCGGGCGAGACCACCATCCCCCGGCAGTCGATGATCGTGTACTTCTCCCGGTCGTATTTCGCCAGGCCGGTGACGGCGTGAATCTTCGTCCCGTGGATCAGGACGATCCCCCCTTCGACCATTCCGTCGGGGGTGATGACATAGCCCCCTTCGAGGGCCACTTTCGAGAGCGTCATGGGGTCTCCTTGGTGAGCCCCCATTATAACGGCGTCAGCCCCCCGTTGGTCGGGCGATGGAGAAGAGCGGTACGGCGCCGAGCCCCGCTGTGGGGGGTCAGGCGTCGACCGTCTGAATCTGGATCGTCGAAGATTCCATCCCTCTGCGTCGTCCGGAATGTCGCACGAGGCCGGGGATCGGGAACGAGTGGGGCGTGGCGCCGTCGATTTTCACCTTCGCATCGCCCCCCACATCGGCGTCGCGCATCCGCTCCGTCGCATGGCGCTCCATCCAGAGGGGGTGATGCTCCATGGCCCATTCGGCGTCGACCTCCCCGTCGATGATGCTGCCGATACCTTCCCGGGTGGCCGGGTTGATAAGCGCCATGAAAACGTGTCCCGACAGGGCCACCACCATGCCGATGGCGACGGCAGTGTGGATAAAGAGGGCGAGAATGGGCGACTCGTAGATCCACATGTAGATCCCCGACGCCGCCAAAAGAGCCGTGCCCGAGACCGCCACCGTGGCCCATGCCTTCTGACCCGGATTGAACTTGTCGTCCCGGGGCATGGAAAGATTCTTCAGGAAGGTGGTCAGCGGTTTTTTCGTCAGCCACTCCAGGTCCGATTTCGACCAGCGGGTCAGGATGGAGTAATTCTCCTTCCAGACCTTCCTTGCGCCAAGCAGGAGAGCGATCACCGGCCCCGCAAGGAAGAGGATCGCCACCACCTCGTGGGCGAGGACGAGGAACGACCGGGGTTCTCCCCGCTCGCCGACCAGATTGAAATAGAGCATGGCCAGCCCGGTGACCAGCAGAAAGACGAACGTCACCATCACGGTGTTGTGGAACCAACGTTCGGATGGGGTGAAGCGGGTAACCGTTGCTCTCATGGCAGTCTCAATCCTCCTGCCCCCAATAAAGCAACCGTGGCGCCAGAACTGGCGTCAGGCTATCATTTTGAAATAATGAGAATAATTTCGAGACACCGAACCTGATTTTGGACAATTGTCCGGTATTACGACAACGTGAGAAGCGCCACTGTCGCCATAGAAGACAACCGGGAGACGAAGAAGAGAAGGGGGGACGTGATCGATCAAATCGTCGGGAGAGGGAAATCAGGCAGACGGCGGTTGTATGGCGCGGGAGGCCTCTTTGCGGGCCAAAGCCGCATCCACATACTCCTTGGTCATGATCGTTCGGGAATCGGTCGGATGAACCTGCCGCACCGGGCGGGGGGGGAGCGCTGGAGAAGACAAAAAGAGACCGCCCCAGAGAGAGAGCAGTCGGCCTCGGGCCTGCATCACCAGTCGTTTCATGTCGCCGCCTCGAAAGTGAATAGGGTACGCAGCGAATGAGAGCAAATCTGGCGCCCAAGTACAGCCCAATGAATGTGATTTAAATACAAACTATTGCCGGATTGAGAGCGACTCCAGAGTGGGTATTCTGTCGGCATATAGAACATTTGGGGGGAGCCAGCGTCCCGATTGACGACGCCGCAAGGCGACACACCCGGTGGCGAGAAAAGCTATAATCGGTCCTTAGAAAACCAAGAGACCAGAACCGATGCTCCTGCGAATCGCCCGGCGGATCGACCCCCTGTTATCGCAACTTGCCCACCCGACGATGGTGGAAGAGTTGACCCCCCAATCACTGGTCGAGGCCGGGGCAGAAGGGGTGATTCTCGATCACGACGGGATTCTTTCCGCCATGGGCGCCGAAGGGCCCGACGACACCGGGCGCGCGCTGTTGGAGGCGCTGGTGGCCCGGTTTGGCCACGGGAAAATCTATATCCTCTCCAACTCCGTCAGCGCCCGTTCCGCCCGGTTCGACTTCTACCGGGGCCAGTGGCCGGGGGTCGGCTATATCATGGCGGCCCGCAAGCCGAGCGCCGCCGGGTTGCGGCAGGTGGAGTCGTTAAGCGGCCTGCCGGCCTCGAAGATCGCCGTGGTAGACGACGGCGTCCTGACCGGCATCCTGATGGCGGTGGAGAACGGCGCCATCCCCGTTTACGCCCTGCGGCGGGAATTGCGGGAGAGTGCGACCGAGCGGTTCTTCCGGCGCCTCACCACCGGCGTGCAGTTGGCCCTTGTCCGGCTGGTGGCCGCCATGACCGGCGCCAGGGCGAAGTGAAAAACCCCCGGGATTTCCCGGGGGTTTCGCTTCAGCCATATCACCGACCGCCGTTGCGGGGGGGGGCGTAGCCGCTACAAAGCCGCCATGACGGCGTCGTAGTTCGGCTCTTCCACGATCTCCGGCACCTGCTGGGTGTATTTCACTTTCCCCTTCTCGTCGATGACGACGACGGCGCGGGAGCAGAGCCCCGCCAGCGGCCCGTCGACGATTTTCACGCCGTAGGCCTCGCCGAACTTTCCGTCGCGCAGGACCGAGGCGGTCACCACGTTGCTGATCCCCTCGGCGCCGCAGAAGCGCTTGAAGGCGAACGGCAGGTCGCGGGAGACGCAGAGCACCACCGTGTTGGGCGCCGTGGCGGCGGTCTTGTTGAAGGTGCGGACGGAGGTGGCGCACACCGGCGTGTCGACGCTGGGGAAGATGTTCAGGACGATTTTCTTGCCGGCGAACGAGGCAAGAGAGACGTCCGAAAGATCTTCCTTGGTCAGGCAAAAGTCGGGGGCGGCGGAGCCGACGGCGGGGAGGTTACCACAGGTGTTGATCGGGTTCCCCTTGAGCGTAATCGAAGCCATGCTGTTCTCCAGACAAAGTTGTACATCGACAAAACACGAGGGGGGATGATACCAGAAGTGGCGGGAGATTTAAACTGCTTCTAAAAGGCGCCTGTCTCGCGCAAAGCGGCAGGCGCCAAGAGGAAGAATCAGGCGGTGACGTGAAACGGGCTTTCCCCCGCGATGGCGGCCCCGACCTGTTGCGCTTTGGCCACGGACGACTGGACCGCCTTCATGGCGGCGTTGGTGAAGCTCATGAGGCTCTTGACCTGCATGACGTTTGAATTGCCTGCGACAGCTCCCACAGACATGGCGACCTCCTTATCCGAAAAGTGTGCGCCGTTCCCTGGCGCATGTTTCCTTATCGGCGGGAGGGGGAGGAATGGATAAGCGAAATTTTCAGGTGCGCCCACGGGGGAGGGGGGCTGGTGATTGGCTAGAGGAAGAAGGCCCCCAAGGCGGAGGTGGTGCCGGGAGACGGGATTGAACCGCCGACACGGGGATTTTCAGTCCCCTGCTCTACCAGCTGAGCTATCCCGGCCAACCAAAAAAAATGGCGTCCCCAGCGGGAGTCGAACCCGCGTCGCCGCCGTGAAAGGGCGGTGTCCTGGGCCTCTAGACGATGGGGACGTCGTCTGCGAAAGCTCTTGTTTTCCGTATCGGGGCGTACGTGGTGAGCCGGGAAGGACTCGAACCTTCGACCAATTGATTAAAAGTCAATTGCTCTACCACCTGAGCTACCGGCCCGACGGAAAAAGGCATTCTACGGAAGCCCCGTCCGGCATGTCAACAGAAAAGGGGGAGCGCCCGAAGAGAGGCTCGGGCGACCTATCCCCCCGCCTGACCGAGCAGGCGGCGTTCGTGAAAAATCAACGGAGTGGATACTTGTAACGAAAGAGGACTTCTCCCGGAAAGGCGTAGGGGCTACAATCGGGGTGAAGCAATCCAGAGGTACCCCCATGGCCAACGGTCGACTCGACGCGCTCTCCTTGGACCAGACGATCTACAACAACTCCACCCTCGACCAGAGCAAAAGCGACATCCAGGATTCGCAGAGCCGACTGAAAGGGGTGGCGGTGCAGGGGGTGAAGAACATCGCCGCGCAGGGGGTGCATCTCTTCAGCGACACCCGGTTCGCCGCCGACCAGGGGGTGACGGAGACGACGAGCAAGAACATCACCAGCTTCGTCAATGCGGTTATTAACGGAACCGGAGCCTCCGTCGATATATCGGGCTGACGGCCAGCGCCGCAGGGCCTCTTGTCGCCCCCGAAAGGGGGGGGGCGTCCAACGACGAATCGGTCTTTACTCGACCCGGGGAACCTTGGCCAACCAGCCGAACCGGTCCTCGTCCCTGCCGTACTGGATGCCGGTGATCTGGCGGAACAGTTTTGACGCCAGTTCCCCGCCGGTCCCGTCGCCGATCGGGTAATCCTTCCCCCGGTAGTGTAGGAGCCCCACCGACGAAATGACCGCCGCCGTGCCGGAGCCGAAGACCTCCTGCAGCATGCCGTCCTCGTGGGCCGAGATCACCTCTTCGATGTCGATCCGGCGCTCCTGAACCGCCACCCCGTCGGCCGCCAGCATTTCGATGACGCATTGGCGGGTGACACCGGGGAGGATCGAGCCGGTCAACGGCGGCGTGATCACCTTCCCCGCGATCCGGAAGAAGATGTTCATCGAACCGACCTCCTCCACCCAGCGCCGCTCCACCGCGTCGAGCCAGAGAACCTGCGCGTACCCCTCGCTCTTGGCCCGGCGACCGGCCAAGAGGCTGGCGGCGTAGTTGGCCGGCGTCTTGGCGGCGCCCAGCCCGCCGGGGGCGGCCCGGACGAACTCGTCCTCCACCTTGATCTTCACCGCCGAGAACCCCTCGGCGTAATAGGCCCCCACCGGCGAGGCGATAACGAAGAAGAGAAACCGGTCGCTCGACTTCACCCCGATGTGGGGCTCCGTGGCGATCATGGTGGGGCGCAGGTAGAGGGCGCTGTCGGGACGGGTCGGAATCCACCCCCGCTCCAGATCGACAAACCGCTCCACCGCCGCCAACGTGGTCCCCACCGGCAGCTCCGGCATGTCGAGGCGGCGCGCCGACTGGTTGAGACGGGCCATGTAGGCGTCGGGACGGAAAAGGGCCGCCCCCCCGTCGGCGGTGGCGAACGCCTTGAAGCCATCGAACACCGCCTGCCCGTAGTGAAGCGTCAGAGCCGCCGGATCAAGTGAAAGGTCGCCGTAGGGGATAACGGAGGGCTGACCCCACCCCTGCTCGCGGGTCCATTCCATGACCAGCATGTGGTCGGTGGTGTAGACCCCGAATGACAGGGGCGCGGCGTCGTCCGGCTTCTGCTTCGGCGCGCCGGTGGAGCGGATGTCGATAGTCATGGTCGGATCACACAGTGGTTCAGGGGGCCATTATACACCTCCGTCAGAGAAGGCGCCCCCGCACGCCCCACGCCGGATGGGGGAGATGACCCGGATAAAAGAAGGCGGTCATCCGCCGGGCGATGCGGCGCACGACCCCGGGCCGCCCCCCTCCCCCTTCGATCCGTCGCATCAGGAGGGAAAAGGGGAGAACTGGTCGGCCACGGCCAGCCAGCGTCCCCCCTCCCGAACCAGTGTGAACATATCCCGCCCCGCGAGGGCGATTGTGCGCCCCCCCATCGTGAAGGACATGTCGTAGTAGTAGGTGACCACCGCCGCATCGCCGAAGATTTCGATAGTCGGCTCCCGTTCCTCCCAATGGTGGATAGTGGCGGCGTCGCAGAACCCTTTCCACCCGGCGATGCAGGCGGCGCCTCCTGTCAGCCGTTCCTGGTCGGTGGCGGTGATGGCCACCATCCGGGGATGGAAATAGAGGGAAAGATCGTCGGGGTTTCCTCGGGTCCACGCATCGTTGAGCGCCCGTATCGTCTCCCAGACCTCCTGCCGTACAGGGTCGTCGAATCGGATCGTCATTCCAGTCTCCGTTTGAATGGGTCAGCAAAGCGTACATAAGGCGAATATATTGGTCAACATAAAAACGAAATTAATACGAAAAACTCTCCTCCTACCCGGGCGACTTTTCCTGATTTCATTGCCTTTGCCCCATACCGGCGCTACAATCATCTCTTTTTTACCAGGAGTCACCCCGCCTGCGCGGGAATACCGAAGCCCCATGAGCGAAGAAAAACGACCCTCCCGCCGCTTTGCCCGGATCGACCGTCTCCCCCCCTACGTTCTCGCCGAAGTGACCGCCCTGCGCGACGCCGCCCGGCGCCGGGGAGAGGACATCATCGACTTCGGCATGGGGAACCCCGACATGCCGACGCCGACCCATATCGTCGACAAGCTGGTGGAGGCCAGCCGCAAAGGGCCGAACCACCGCTACTCCGCTTCGCGCGGCATCCGCAAGCTGCGTCACGCCATCTGCGACTGGTACGCCCGGACCTATGACGTGAAGCTCGACCCGGAGACGGAGGCCATCGTCACCATCGGCAGCAAGGAGGGGCTCTCCCACCTGATGCTGGCTATCATCGGCCCCGGCGACTCGGTGCTGGTGCCGTCGCCGACCTATTCGATCCACACCTACGCCGTGGTCATCGCCAACGGCGACGTCATCCATGTCCCCATCGGGACCGGCGACGAGTTCTTCCAGAACCTGACCACCGCCTTCGAGCGGACTTGGCCCCGCCCCAAGGTGATGTTGCTCAACTTCCCGGCCAACCCGACCACCGTCTGCGTCGATCTGCCGTTTTTCGAGAAAGTCATCGCCTTCGCCAAACAGCACGACATCATCGTTGTCCACGACCTGGCCTACGCCGAGATCGCCTTCGACGGTTACAAGGCGCCGTCGATCCTCCAAGTCCCCGGCGCCAAGGACGTGGCGGTGGAGACCTATACGTTGTCGAAGACCTACAACATGCCCGGGTGGCGGGTCGGCTTCGTCTGCGGCGCCCCCGACCTGGTGTATGCATTGCAACGGATCAAGGGGTATCTCGACTACGGCATGTTTCAGCCGATCCAGATCGCCTCGATCATCGCGCTCAACGGGCCGCAGGAGTGCGTGCAGGAGATCCGGGACGTCTACCAGTCGCGCCGCGACGTATTGTGCGAAGGGCTCAACCGGATCGGCTGGCCGGTCACGCCGCCGCAGGCCACCATGTTCCTCTGGGCCGAAATCCCCGACGAGTTCAAGCATCTGGGCTCGGTCGAGTTCTCCAAGCGGTTGCTGGCTGACGGCAAGGTGGCCGTCTCGCCGGGACTCGGTTTCGGCGACGGGGGGGACCACCACGTCCGCTTCGCCCTGGTGGAGAACGAGCATCGGACCCGGCAGGCGTTGCGTGGCATCCGCGAAGCGTTGCGGAAGATGAAGGCGCCCCCGGCATGATCGCAAAGCGGGAGATCCGGGTCGGCCTCATCGGTTTCGGCGTGGTGGGGCGGGGGGTGGCGCGCCTTTTGGCCACCAACGGCCCCCTCTACGCCGCCCGGATCGGCGCCCCGGTCACGCTGGCGAAGGTGGCGGTTCGCGACCTGACCAAGCTTCGCCCCGTCACGCCCGATCCGTCGATGCTGACCGACGATCCTTTCTCCATCGTCAACGATCCCACCATCGACATCGTCATCGAGGTGATGGGGGGGGAGGAGCCGGCCCGGTCGCTGATCCTGGCGGCGCTGGCCAACGGCAAGGGGGTGGTCACCGCCAACAAGGCGTTGCTGGCGATTCATGGCGAGGAAATCTACGCCGCCGCCGAAGCGGGGAACGCGCCGTTGCGGTTCGAAGCGGCCGTCGGCGGGGTGATTCCCATCGTGCGGACGCTCAATGGCGCCTTCGCCGCCAACAAAATCGATACCGTTTACGGCATCGTCAACGGCACCTGCAACTACATCCTCTCCCGCATGGCGGAAGAGGGGCTGGGGTTCGAGGAGATTCTGAAAGACGCCCAGGCGCTCGGTTACGCCGAGGCCGACCCGACCTTCGACGTGGAAGGGATCGACGCCGCCCACAAGATGGCGATCCTCGCGGCGTTGGCGTTCGAGACGCCGGTCGATTTCAACTCCGTCCACATGGAGGGGATCACCCGGGTCTCGGCGTTGGACATCCGCACCGCGGCGCAGCTCGGCTACGTCATCAAGCTGATCGGCGTCGCCCGCCGCCACAACGACACGGCGGTGGAGGTGCGGGTCACCCCGTCGCTGGTGCCGGAATGGATGCCCATCGCTTCGGTGAACGGCGCGTTGAACGCCATCGAAGTCAGCGGCCCGGACATCGGCGACAACCTGCTGGTGGGCCCCGGCGCGGGGCAGGGACCGACCGCCTCCGCCGTGTTGGGGGACGTGGCGGTCATCGCCCGGACCATCGTCGACGGCGCCCCGCCGACTCCCCGTCCCATGAACGTCCCGGTGGCGTTGCGGCGCCCTCTTCCGGCGTTGCCGCTGGAGAAGATCGAGAGCCGCTACTACCTGCGGTTCGACACCTACGACCGCCCCGGCGTTATGGCGCAACTGACCCGCCCGCTGGGCGACCACGGCATCTCCATCGCGTCGATGATGCAAAAGGAGAAAGTGGGAAAGCGGGCCGACGGCGCCTCGGTGGTGGTGGTGACCCATTGGGCGATGGAATCGGACCTGCGCGCCGCGCTGGCGGAGATCGAAGGGGCGGACATCCTCCATTGCCCCACCGTCGTCATGCGCATCATCGGCGACGAGGAGGACGAGTAGGAGGAGGATGTTCTTTCTTTGAAAAGAAAGAACCAAAGAAACTTTTCCTCCCTTGGCGTAGGCCGGGTCGCCACCCAAGAGCGGCGCCCGGCCTACGCCAAGTGAAAGAAAAGCCCCTCTTCGACACGTCCTTCTTCAAAAGGAATGAAGGCCCACCTCCACTCCTTCTCGTCCATCGCACGATGACGGCTATCAACTCC
>JADGCD010000061.1 GCA_015229165.1 Nitrospinota bacterium
CCGCTCGTTCGGGTTGTCCCGGGCGTCACGCGGCTCGTTGACAATCTTGTCGGCCACATCCATTCCCGACGCCACCTCGCCGAAGACCGAATACTGCCCGTCCAGCCACGGAGAGTCGGCCACGCAGATGAAGAACTGCGACCCGGCCGAGTCGGGGTCCATGGAGCGGGCCGCCGAGACGATTCCCCGGCTGTGTTTCTTTTTGGAGAACTCCGCCTTGATGGTGTAGCCCGGCCCGCCGGTTCCGTGCATGGAGCGGTTCTTTGCGTCCTTCGACACCGGGTCCCCCCCCTGGATCATGAAACCGGGGATCACCCGGTGGAACGAGGTGCCGTTATAGAACCCCTCCTTCACCAGCTTTTTGAAGCTTTTCACATGCTCGGGCGCCAGATCGTCGTGGAAGCGGATGACGATGTCGCCATGACGGGTGGAGAGGACGGCAACTTCTTGCATGGTTTTTCCTTTGTTCGTCGTTGGTTCGGTGGAGGCGACGGGGGGCGCGGACGCCGTCGCGCCCCGGTTCGCGTCCGGCGTGGAGGAGGTCGCTCCCGCCACGCCCAAAAAGTCGCATCCGGCCAGAAGAAGGAGGGCCATCGCCGGGAAGGCCAGCCGTGCGTACGTGGTCATGGGCGCGCTCCGGAAACGAAAGTTTATGGAAGCCGCAATGATACCAATTGCCCGCCCCGCCGTCCAGCCGGGAGGACGTTTGGCCCCCCGCCCAAGGGACTGTCGGCTGAAAAGCGGAATGTAATATGACACGAATGCGCCAGTGTAACATTTGGAGATGTGTATCATCTCTTGAAATAAAAGGGGTTGTGGTGAATTCGCTTGACGGCGTCCCTATTTTTACCTATTCTGGAACGTAAGTGGAAGCTTGGCCGCTATAAGTGGAGGGTGGGCGACGGGGCAGTCGCCCGCTTTGGTCTTGGGGCCGGGCGGAAATTCTCAACGCAAACTCACGAACACGGGAACGTAAGAAATGAAGCGACGTGGCGGCTTTACCCTTATCGAAATGATCGGCGTTCTGGCGGTCATCGCCATTCTGGCCGCCATGGTGGCGCCGAAGATCTTCAAGGTCATCAACGACTCCCGCGTCACCCGCATGGCCGGGGACATTCGCGGCATCTCCTCCGGCGTGGCCGACTGGTACAAAGACCTGCGGACGCTTAACCCCCTGGCCGCCGCCGGCACCATCGTCACCACCGACGACACCGCCTGGGACGGTCAACTGATGACCAACGGCGGCACCACCGCCACCACCGGCCTTTGGAGCCGGTGGCAGGGGCCCTACATCGACGGGGTCGGCTCCATCACCTCCATCGGCGACGGCGCTGTCATCGAGAACTGCGCCTCCGACGGCGCCGCCCCCTCGGCCACCACTTGCGCCGGCGTCTCGTTCGACGACAACGCCACCGCCGACGTGGCCGCCAACCGGCGGATCGTCTGGCTGACGCTGCAGAACGTCGCCGTGGCCGACTTCGAAGCCCTCGACGAGATCATGGACCCCGGCATGGCCACCGCCACCATTGAGTCCCGGGGCAAGGTCAAATATGACGCCACCGGCCTGGTCCTTCGGGTCTACCTGGCCAGCAACTGACGCACGGTTTGATTGATGACGGGCGGAGGCCGACCGACGGTCTCCGCCCGCGTCGCATTCGGACTTCGGTGGTGGCGTTTGACTTGATCGTGTATAATCAAAAGGTTGTGCGGCAGGTGGGCCGCAGGGCCGTTTCTCTCATGTGGGTCACCGACTGGTGACGGTCGGTGGGGAGGGCGTTGAATGGCAGAGGTGACGTCGAACGTTCCCGACAACCAGAAGAAGCGAAAACCGCTCGGACAGCGGCTTCTGGAGGCGGGGCTCATCAGCAAGGCCCAGCTCGAGCTGGCCCTGCGGGAGCAGAAGCGTCTCGGCATCTACCTGGGCGACGCCCTCGAAAGTCTCGGCTTCGTCAGCCAGGACGTCATCGCCTCCCTGCTGGCGCAAGAGACCGAGGCGGCCGTCGTCGACGTCAAGACGGCGGTCATCGAGCAGGACGCCCTCTCGCTGATCCCCTACGAGCTGGCGAAGAAGTACAAGATCATCCCGCTGGCTCTCGACGGCGAGACGTTGACCGTGGCCATGGTCGACACCCTCAACGTCGTGGCCGTCGACGCCGCCGAGCAGTCCTCCGGCAAGATGGTCGACGTCGTCACCGCAGGCGAGCAGGCGATCCTCGAAGCCATCGAGCATCACTACGCCCAGTCCGGCTCCATCGAAGAGACGATGGACCAGATCCTGAACAAGGGCGCCGAGACCCTGGGGGAGGATGCGGGCGAAGAGGCCCCGATGATCCGGCTCATGGACCAGATCATCGCGCTGGCGGTCAAGAACCGGGCAACCGACATCCACATCGAGCCGGACGAGAAAATCGTCCGCATCCGCATGCGGGTGGACGGCGTGCTGACCCAGCAGGTGCTGATGCCAAAGCCGCTCCAGTCGGCGTTGACGGCGCGGCTGAAGATCATGGCCAACCTCAACGTCACCGAAAAGCGGGTGCCGCAGGACGGGCGCATCACCTTCCAGCTCGGGCTTCGCCGCATCGACCTGCGCGTCTCGACGCTGCCGACGGTCTACGGCGAGAACCTGGTCATCCGCGTGCTGGACAAGGGGAGCCTGTCGCTGACGTTGCCCGCGCTCGGTTTCGGCAAGAAGGACGAAGAGAGCTTCACCCATGTGCTGGGGCATCCCCACGGGATCATCCTCGTCACCGGCCCCACCGGATCGGGAAAGACCTCCACCCTCTACGCGGCGCTATCGATGGTCAATACCACCGAGCGCTCCGTCTTCACTCTCGAAGACCCGATCGAATATCAGCTCCCGGTCATCCGGCAGACACAGGTCCGGGCCGACATCGGCATGAGTTTCGCCACCGGCTTGCGCGCCCTTCTGCGGCAAGACCCGGACGTCATCATGGTGGGCGAAATCCGGGACGCCGAGACCGCCGAGCTGGCGGTCCGGGCGGCGCTGACGGGGCATCTGGTCTTCTCCACCCTCCACACCAACGACGCCGCGGGCGCCATTCCCCGGCTGGTGGACATGGGGATCGAGCCGTACCTGCTCACCAGCGCGCTGGCCTGCGTGGTGGGGCAGCGGCTGGTGCGGCGCATCTGCGACGAGTGCAAGGAGGAAGAGCCGAACCCCGAAAAGATCCTCGCCGGGCTGGAGCTGAACGTTAAGGCCCCCGAAGGGCGTCCCCTCAAACTGTGGCGGGGAGTGGGGTGCAAGAACTGCAACGGCAACGGCTACCGGGGGCGTCTTGGCATCTACGAAATAATGAAGATGGAGGACACGCTGCACGACGCGGTCCTGCGCAACGCCGCCCCGTCGGAGATCAAGCGGCTGGCCCGGGATTCGGGATTCCGCACCATGCTCGAAGACGGGGTCATCAAGGCGTTGGCGGGGGTGACCACCATCAAGGAGGTGATGCGTGTCATCAAGTGAAAAGCTATCTGCGTTGCCGCTGCGGTGTCGCGCTCGGTCTCGCAATGCTCACGTACTCTTGTGTACGCTCTGCTTGCTCCACCGGTCGCTCCTTGCATCGGCTGCCTCGATGACGCTTTTCAGGGGTTGGTCTGATGCCTGATTTCGTCTATCGCGCCGTCAACAACGAAGGCCAGGCGGTCACCGGCGTCATGGCCGCCATCGACGAACCGTCGCTGGAGGTCAAGCTGCGCGAGATCGGCTTCTGGCTCGTCGACAGCAGCGCCAAGGAAGCCGCCGGAGAGAAGCGGGGCTTCTCGCTCCTGAACCGCAAAGCGGTCAAACGGCGCGAGCTGATCGACTTCTGCCTCCAGACGGCGGCCCTGCTCGACGCCGGGGTCAACCTGATGGAAGCGTTGCGGGCGCTCGCCTCCGACACCCACAACCCCCGGTTCAAACGGACCATCGAAGACATGGCCCGCAACATCGAGGCCGGGTATCTGCTCAACGAAGGGATGGGGCGCCACCCGGAAGTGTTCGACGACCAGATCGTCAGCATGGTGCAGGCCGGGGAGTCGGGCGGCGCGCTCCCCCAGACCTTCCGGGAGCTGGCGGCCTATCTGGAGTGGCTCGAAAACCTGATGGGCGAGATCAAGCAGGCCACCATCTACCCGGTGATGGTGCTGGTGGCGCTGACCCTTTTCATCACGGTGCTGTTCACCTTCGTCGTGCCAAAGTTCATCACGATACTCGAAGCGATGAAAGTCGAGCTGCCGATGCCGACCCGGATCGTCATGCTCATCAGCGACTTTTTCGTCAACTCGTGGTGGGTGCTGCTGCTGTTCGCCTTCGGAACCCCCATCGTCATCCGGTTGCTCAAGAAAAAATCGGCGGCGTTTCTCTACCGATGGGACCGGATGAAGATCGACATCCCCGTGTTCGGCGAGTTGAACCGGATGTTCGCCATCAGCCGGTTCGCCCAGACCTTCTCCACCCTCTTCAACGCCGGGATACCGGTGTTGCAGAACCTCCAGCTCTGCCAGCCGGTGGTGGGGAACAAGGTGTACGAAAGCGTGATGGTGGAGTGCGAAGCCGACATGCGCGAAGGGCTCATGATGTCGGAAAGTTTTCGCAGGCACGATATCTTCAGCCCGATGATGATCCGGATGCTGATCGTCGGCGAGGCCAGCGGCGACCTTGGCGGTGCGCTCTCCAACGTCAGCCGGTACTATAATCAGGAGATACCCCGGAGAGTGAAGAAAATCTTCGGGATTGTGGAGCCGACCGTGATGCTGGTGTTGATCGGCATCGTCGGGTTCACGGCGTTGGCGATCTTTACGCCGATTTTGAGCCTCATGGAAAGTCTGTAACGGGCCGTTAAGGAACCATCCCCGAAGGGGGAGAAAAGGGAGGGAACGAGGATGAAGAAGGGAACGACGTTCGTGCGGGGGCTTTTCGCCATTATTTTGGCGCTGGCCCTGGGCCTTGGCGTGGACGCCTGGGCCGGAAGCAGCAGCAGTAGCCGGGGCGACGACGGCAAGTCCGACAACGACAGCGGCAAAGACGACGATAACGGCAAGTCGGACGATAACGGCAAGGACGACGACAACGGCAAGGACGACGACAACGGAAAGTCGGACGATAACGGCAAGGACGACGACAACGGAAAGTCGGACGATAACGGCAAGGACGACGATAACGACGCGTCCCCGACGCCGACCCCGACTCCTGCCCCCACGGTGACGCCGACGCCGACCCCTGTCCCCACCGCCGCTCCGACTGCGGAGCCGACGGCGACTCCCACGGCCACGCCGACCGCGACGCCGACGCCGACTCCTGCCCCCGAGACCCACATCGACCTGGATATGGAAGGGGCGCCCAATCAGGTTGGCGGCTCCCGCCCCATGCAGGCGCCCCAGCGGAACACCAGCAAGCCCCCCCGGCCGGTGAGTCGGTAACGGGGCGCGGATAAAGGAAGATGATGAGCAGGATCGTCCGGCGGGGAGGGTTCACCCTGATCGAACTGATCGGGGTGCTGGCGGTCATCGCCATCCTCGCCGGGATGATCCTGCCCAACGTCATCAACATGGTGCAGGACGCCGAGGGGGACTCGGAAGAGAAAACCCTCGAAGCGTTCGCCCGGGGGCTGGAGTCGTACATCATCCGGACCCGGACCATTCCCGACGCCACGCTGACCGGCGTCATCCCGGCCTGGGCGGCGGCCATCGCCGAAGAGGCGGGGACGGCGGCCGCCGACATCGCGGTCAACCGGCTGAAGAACCCCCGCTATTTCGTCTGGGAGACCGGGACCAACGTCAAGCCGACGATCCCCTATACCCAGACCGAAGTCGACGCCTCAAACGGAACCGGCGCCACCAACCCGGCGCCCCTGACCGTGGCCGGGGACAAACATCCCCGGGCGATGATCGTCAGCTCCATCGGCCCGCCGCTGACCGGTATCGCCGACGGGGGGCTGGCCACCGCCGCCTTCGACGTCCTGTGGGACTGGGACGGCTCCGCCGACATCCTGAACCTGACCGGCAAAGACCCGGTCTCGTTTCTGAAGGTCCAGCGGATCAACCTGGCATCCCTCTTTTTCGACGTCTCCCTGCGGAGCCAGCCGATCACCCAGTTCGGCACAGCGTATATCCCGGTGGGAAGCGCCATTGGAAGCATGTTTACCCTGATAAGCATCCCGGCCAACGTCAGCCTGACCGGGGTGACCAGCCAGTGTCCCAACGCCCTTTCCAACGTCGGGGTGACAACCTATACGGTCGACCATTCGACGCTGGGGAGTCTGATCGCCGCCACCAATTCCGGCACGGGCGCCACTTCGGGGGCCACCCCCACGGCGGTCACCGGGGCCGCAGGAACCCTGACTACCACTCTTGCCGGGGCCGCCACCACCACCGGCAATTCCATCGGCGTAGAGGTGACCTATCAGGCCACCCCCAGCTACCAGTTGGCCACCGGCACGGTGACGCAGGTTCCCCCCGGCGCCTCCGTCTCCATGGCGGTCATCAAGGACACGCCGCTCAACCTCTACAGCAACGACGGGGCGACGATTCTCCAGACTGTCTATGTCGCCTTCAACGACAGCTTCTGGTACACCCCCGGTCCGCCGGAAGCGTGGGGTCGCTAGGCCATGTCGGTCATACCCAAGCCGCACAAGGGGTTCAAGGACGTCCTGACGGTCCGTATCTTCCACGGCCATTTCAAGGCGGTCCATTTCCTGCGCGGCGTGGTGAAGGGGGTCTACCACCACCCCGACCCGGTGGCGAACCTCGACGACATCTCCCACGCCCTCGACCGGGCGCTGGCCGTCACCGCCTTCAAGGGGAAGCTGGTCACGTTCCTCTACGAAGGGGAGGCGATGGACCACTCCTTCGTCACCACCCCCCCGATGGAGGCCAAAGACCTGCGTCTCTTCCTCGCCCGCAAGGCGGAGCAGGAGAAACCGTTCGAGGGAAAGGCCGCCTTCTCCTTCACCACCACCGCTTCCCCCAAGGGGGGGCATATCGTCCTTCTGACCATCGCCCCCAAAGCCTTCGTCGATGGCCTGACCGAACTGTGCCGCGCCCGGGGGCTCTTCATCCAGAAGCTGATTCCCGCCTCCGCCGTCATGGGGCACCTGATGAGCCAGATGGGCTACGCCCGCGAAACCGTCATCGGCGTGGTGGCCGAGGTGGGGGGGCGCCTGTCGCTCCTCGTCGGCAAGGGGGACGGCTCGCTGATGTTCGACCGCCACTTCAACTACGACTGGCGGCAGACGAAAGAGGCCGAGCGGATCGGCCGGGAGATCGAGCGGAGTCTCCTGTTCGCCAAACAGCAGTTCGGCCAGGCGCCGGAGGCGGTGATCTTCATCGGCGACTACACCGACGAGTTCTCCGAGCGGATGAAGAGCCTCATCACCCTGCCGGTGGTCATCGGCCAGCATCAGACCTACGAACATTACTGGCTCACCGAAGCCCGCCAGATCAAACGAATCCACCCCTCCAACCTGATTCCCGCCTCCGTGCGCAGCGAATCGACCCGCCACGCCCTCACCAAGGTGGTCACCGTACTGGTGGCCCTCTTCTGGATCGGGGCGCTCGGCTCCGCCGCGCTGGTGGAGGTGATCCTGGCCGCCACCGTCCGGGGCGCCGAGAACCAGGGGAGCGAGCTGGCCCGTCTACAGGAGGAGAAGGAGCGGTGGCAGGGGGCGCGCGAGGAGCTGGCCCGCCGCAAGGAGATCGTCGATCTGATCGCCTCCCCCCCCCCCTCCCGCCCCCGGCTGGTTCCTCGGCTATCTGGGGGACGTGGTCCCCGAAGGGGTCGCGCTGAGCCGGGTCGACATCGCCGGGCAGGAAGGGGGATGGAGCGTCGCCCTGCACGGGACCACCGTCCTCCCCCCGCAAGAGGTCGCCCCCACCCTGGCCGCGCTGGAGAAGGGGCTGGTGGAAGGCCCCTACCGGCTGACGGTGGAGGGGAGCTGGCGGAAAGGGTGGCTCGACGACCTGGCCAAAGGGGGCGCCGCCACACCCGACCGGCGCTTCATCTTCGAACTGAAAGGGGGCTTCCGGTGAGTCTTGACGCCCTCTTCGACCGCGAGAACATCCGCTTCTGGATCCGGCGGCGCCTCCCCTCCAAGGTGGCGCTGGTGGTCGGCATGGCCATCCCCGCGCTCATCCTCTATGTCACCTTCACCTACCGCGCCCCCCTCATCCAGCAGGCGCAACAGCAGATGGTGGTGGCCAACGCGGTGGAGAGCGAGCTGATCGGCCTCAAGAGCGGCTGGTCCGACGAAGAGGCCCGCCGTATCACCGACGACTACCGGGCCACCGTCGACAGCCTCGTCGGCTCCTACGACGAGCTCGCCGGGTGGCTGGCCGACGTGGGGGAGACCGCCCGTCTCTCCGGGTTCCGGATGGCCTATCAGCTCTCCCCGCCGCTCCCCGTCGAAGAGGCGCCCGCGGAGCTGACCCGGTTGCCGGTGTCGGTCACCCTCGAATCGACGCAGCAGTCGTCCGGCTACCTGACGATGCTGGCCCTCATGCGCCATCTGGTCGAGAGCCGTCCCGGCGTCACCATGACCGGCGCCGTCGTTCACGGTGACCCGGTCCGGGGGGCCACCAAACTCGAGTTCACCCTCGGGCTGGTCACCACCATCGGCGCCGGAGACACCGCGCCCGAGGGGGCGGTCTGATGCTCAAGAAATTCTTCAACAGCCCCCTTTTCGTCGGCCTGATGGCGATGGCGGCGGTCGGCGTGGTCTATATCAACGTCATCCTGCCGCTGATCGGCGACACGCGCCTGCCGCGCAGCGTGCGGGAGCCGCTGGCCGCCCTCACCGGCGCCGTCGCCGAATCGTCGCCGACCCTGGCCGCGCTCAACCCGTTCGACCGTTCGGCCGCCGGATGGGTCGAAACCCCCGGACGCGATCCCTTCCTGCCGCATCCGGTCCCCGAGGGACCGACCGGCCCGGACGGAGAGACCGAAGCCCTCCCCCGGGCCGCCGACCTCTTCACCCTGGCCGGGACCATGATCGATCCCGGCGCCCGGCTCGCCTCGGTCAACGGCCGGATGGTCCGCGAGGGGGACCAACTTCACGAGTACCGGATCGACCGCATCGAGCCGGGGCTCGTCTGGCTCACCGGCCCCCGGGGGGCGGAGTCGATCTCCGTCGCCGCCTCCACCGCCAAAGCAACAAAAGAGAACCGATGAGAGCTCCCTTGATGATACTTCGCCGCACGGTCGCCGCACGGTTCCTGCCGCTGGCGGTGGGCCTGCTCCTTTCCGCCTGCGCCAGCGATCCGGCGCCCACGCCGACGGCGCCCCCCCGGGTCGGCGCCGCCGCGCCGCAGGAAGGAGCGCCCCCCTTCACCCTCGACGACCGGCTGGGCCTTGTCCTGCCCGCCGATGCGGCCACGACCGACGACCGGATGCCCGGGGGAGAGTTCTCCTTCGACTACACCGGCGACGTCGAAGGGGCGGTCAAGATGTTCGCCGAGCGGTACGACCTGAACGTCATCATCGCCCCCGACGTGGCGCAGGGGTCTCCGGCCTCCGTCTCGGTCTCCTTCAAGGGGCTCCCCTTCGACCGGGCCATGGAGGCGTTGCTGACCACCTATGGCTACCACTGGGACTACGAGGGGGGGCTCTGGCGGGTCTACCAGTTCGAGACCCGGATCTTCGCCATCGACTACCTGCGGCTCATCCGGCAGGGGACCGGCTCCGCCCAGGCCAACCTGGCCAGCAAGGGCGGGGGGGGCGGCAGCTCCTCCGACGGCGTCACCATCGGCCATCGGGACACCATCGACTTCTGGAAAGAGCTGTCCGACCAGCTCAAGACCATGCTCTCCAAAAACGGGCGGCTCATCCTGAACGACACCGCCGGGATCGTGCAGGTGACCGACCGGCACGCCAACATGGCCCAGATCGACCGGTTCATCAAGACCCTCACCGGCTCCGCCCACCGGCAGGTGGAGATCGAAGTGAAGATCTTCGAAGTGACCCTCAACGACCACTCGGCGCTGGGGATCGACTGGACCCGCGTCACCCTCGACGCCGGGCTGGGGGTGTTCAACACCGCCGTCACCTACTCCGCCGCCGCCCCCGCCATGTTCGGCGACGTCCGCACCCCCAGCATGGGGATGACCTACAACCGGGGGGACTTCACCGCCGTCCTCTCGGCGCTCAAGGAGCAAGGGGAGCTTTCCATCGTCTCTCAGCCGAAGATCACCGTTCTCAACAACCAGCCGGCGCTCATCAAGGTCGGCACCGACCAGCCCTACTTCACCCGGCAGTCGAACACCGCCAACAGCGGGTCGAATACGGAGATCACCTACGAGACCAACTACATCACCATCGGCGTGGTCCTGTCGGTGACGCCGCAGATCAGCGACGACGGGCAGGTGATCCTCAACGTCACGCCGATGGTCTCCCGGTTGCTGGGGATGGAAACCATCAACAACCCTCTCACCAACGAGCAGGCAGCCTCCGCGCCGATCATCGACGTCAAGCAGTCCTCCACCCTGGTCCGCATCAAGGACGACCAGATGGCGGTCATCGCCGGGCTCATCA
>JADGCD010000062.1:0-5256 GCA_015229165.1 Nitrospinota bacterium
GCGAGGAGTTTGCCAGAGGCCGTGTACATATCAACGGCATTGAAGGCTTCTGGTCATTCGCTAGGGAGCGGATGGCGAAGTATCAACGTATGAGCGAAGTGTTTTGGTTATACCTGAAGGAGCAAGAGTTCCGGTTAACTACCGGAACGAGAATCTCCTTCAGACTCTCGAAAGCTGGCTTGGTCCGGATTTTGACTAATCGCCGTCGATAAAGAACCGCGTCTACACCGCTTTGTGATTGGTGAAGGGCGCCTTGGCCGGTCGAGTGGAAGCGGGCGCAGACCGCAACTCTCTGCGATACGGGAAAGGTGTCGAGCCTTTGGCGAGCCCCCCGGGTGGCGCCCCCGTTGGGCGCCGCGCACCCCCGCGCAGGAGGTTACGGGGCGGTGTTGACCTTCCCCCCGGTCCCTTGCAGAACCTCCCGGGCGGCGCGGGTCGACGCATCCTCTTTTGGCGGCTGTCCGGTTCCCTTGGCAGAGGCCGGAGGGGTCGGCCCCTGACCGGCGCTGTTCCGGGCGCTGGCTTCGTCGGCCTGTCCGCTCTTTCCTGCGGCGGCCGGGGTGCGAGCGCCCCCCGAACCGGTGGCCTTTTTATAGGGAATGGCCAGATTGGCCTTGGTCTTCGTGGCAGCTTCCTGCCGGGAGACGTAACGGGTTTCGGGCATGAGCGTTCCCCTTACCCTTCGGTATCGACCTTGTCGCCTGTTCCGGTGATCGCCCGCTTGGCGGAGACGATGGGGTTGGGCATTCCCATGTTCACCGGCTGCTTGTACGCGGCGCGGCCCGCCTGCTTGCGCTGCTCGTCGGCCCGGTCGGCGGGGCGGATGGGCGCCTTGGTCCGCTTCGGTTTCGGGCGTTCCGCTCTTTCGGGAACGGCGGGCGCCCCCCCGGGAGCTTTCGTGATGGTCGCCATGAAACCGTCTCCTTATGCGATCAGGCCGAGACCGATATGCCGTTCGAACCGCCGTACTGGGCCGTAGCCGCCGCCCGGGACTGCTGGTCGCTGGTGTTGGCCTGCTGGTTCTGCTGCTGGGTCTGGTCCTGCGCCGGCGGGGTTGTCTGCGCCTTCGGCTGCTGCTGCAGGCCGGTGGCGGCGCCCAAGTTGCCGATCGATCCGGTTTCCATTGGTTATCCTTTGAGGTTGAGCAACGAGCCGATGACCCCCGCCTGCGCCCGGTTGGACTGCGACAGGACGTTGGTGGCCACCTGCGACTGGATCTGGTTGCGCGCGAAAGAGGACGTTTCGGAAGCGTAGTCGGTTCCCCGGATCTGGCTCTCCGCCGCCGAGAGTGACTCCTTGAAGACCCCCAGGTTCCGGGCCGAAGAGTCGAGGCGGTTCTGCAACGCCCCGATCTCCCCCCGGGTCTGCGTCACCTGCGCCAGCGCATTGTCGAAAGAGGAGAGCGCATCCCGGGCGCCCTGCTGGGTGGAGACGTCAACCGTATCGACCCCCAACGAAGCGGTATCGGTGGCCTTGACCACGTTCACGTTCAGCCGGTCGTTGGGGCCGCTCTGGATTCCCGCCTGAATCGACACCTGATTGGCGGCGTCGGGCGCCAACTCGCCGTTCATCAGCTTTTGGCCGTTGAACTCGGTCACGCTGGAAATCCGGTTGATCTCCTGCTTGATCGAATCGACCTCCTTCTGGATGGTCGCCCGCTGTTCATTGTCGAGAGTCCCGTTGGAGGCCTGAATGGCCAGTTCCCGTCCACGGGTCAACAGGTCGCCGATCTCGCCGGTGGCGCCTTCGGCCACCCGGGCCATCGACGCCCCATCGTTGATGTTCCGCTGCGCCTGCTCGGCGGAGCGGATGTCGGCGGAGAGCTGCTCGGCGATGGCAAGCCCGGCGGCGTTGTCGGCGGCCGAGTTGATCCCCTTCCCCGAAGCCAGCTTGGCCAGATTTCCCCCCAGGCGGTTGAAACTGGTGTTGATGTTCCGCTGACCGGTCAGCGAAAAGGCGTTGTTCACATTGATAGGCATGGCAGTCCTCTCCCACTCGATGTCTTTACGATACGCCTTGAAGCCGGGGCCGTCAAAGGACAGATGACCAGCCGTCCACCCGCATCCCGTTGACGCGACGTTCGGTTCATAGCGTACACTCCCTACTCGACGTATCGGCCCCGATCACTCAAGACTTGAGCCCCCCGGCAAACATTTTTGAAACTATTTCCTTAAGAGTGAAACTTGGGACGTATTTGGTCATTTGGCCATTTTGTTGTGACTGTTGTGTCGTCATAGCGGACAGCGTCCCGATTGCGACGAGGGTTTTCAGGACAGTGCAGAAGAGTCGGCAAGAGGTGATGCGTCTATAGCACTGTATTTATTGACATGTCATTAACGGCACAAGGGGTGCAATGGTAATGGGCGACGGCGAAAGCCGGTGACAAACCAACGATTCAGGAGATAACGACCATGCAAAACTTCATCAACATCGAAGAGAGCAAGCTGATCGCCGCTTTCATCGGTGGCATGGCCGCCCTCTCCGGCGGGTTCGGCGCCATCCTCTCGGCGCTGGCCGCGTAACCGAAGAGCGACTGTTCGCAAGGGGGCCCGCAGGGGCCCTCTTTTTTTTGCTCTCCCTTCACTCTGGTATCATTGGGGTTCTCTCTTCCCCCAAGGAGCCCATGAGCGAAGATCTGGTCATCGTCCCCCTCTACAACGAGGTGGCCACCGTCGAAGCCTCCCTGCTGGCGATCCGCCGCCACCACCGGGGGGACATTCTGGTGGTCGACGACGGCTCCACCGACGGGTCGGGCGCCATACTCGACCGGCTCGACTTCATCTCGCAACTGCGCCATCCGGTCAACACCGGCTACGGCGCCGCCCTGAACGACGGCTTCGGCTGGGGGCTCGAACGGGGGTACCGCGCCATCGTCACCTGCGACTGCGACGAGCAGCACGAACCGTCGCTGATCCCCCGGCTGCTCGACCGTCTCGGCGACACCGACATCCTTTCCGGCTCCCGGTATCTTGAAGAGGGAGCCGATGACGACCCCCCTCCCGTCGACCGGCGGTGGGTCAACCTGACCATCACCAACCTTCTCAACGAACTGACCGGCTACCGGCTGACCGACGGGTTCTGCGGTTTCAAGGCGTATCGGACGCAGAGTCTGGCCCGGATGAGCCTGACCGAGCCGGGGTACGCGCAGCCGCTGCAGATGTGGATTCAGGCCGCCGCCTTGGGGCTGACGGTGGCGGAGACGCCGGTCCCCCGGATTTACCAGAACCTGAACCGCAGCTTCGGTGAGGCTCTCGACGACCGAGACCGGCGGCTGGCCTATTATCTCGATACCATCCGGGCCGAGCTGGCCCGGTGGCCCCAATTCGCCGGGGTCGAACTCCCCCCCCTTCAAAGCGAGACGCCATGACCGAGATACTGGTGGTCGGAACCCACCCCGACGACGCCGAACTGGGGATCGGCGGCGCCATCGCCGCGTGGGGGGCGAAAGGGTACGCCGTCTCGATCCTCGATTTGACCAACGGCGAGCCGACCCCTTTCGGCGACCCGGCCACCCGGGGGGCGGAAGCGGCGGCGGCGGCGCAGATTCTCGGGGTCAAACGACGGATCACCCTCGACCTCCCCAACCGGGAGCTGGTCGATACCCCCGCCTCCCGGCGGAAAGTGGCCGAGGTCTACCGGACGCTCCGGCCGGAGCTGGTCTTCATCCAGGGGAGCGTCGACGCCCACCCGGACCACATCGAAGGGGCGTCGCTGGCGTGGAAGGCGCGGTTCGACGCCAAACTGACCAAGACCGACATGGCGGGCGACCCCTTTTATCCGAAGAAGGTGATCCGGTATCTGGCCTCGCATCTCCCCCATGTGGTCCAGCCGACTTTCGTCTTCGACATCTCGGCCACGTTCGACCGGAAACTTGCGGCGGCACTCTGCTACCGGAGTCAGTTCGAGGCGGCCGGTCGGCGCGACTGGCTGGTGGAGAAACTGACCCTCATGGCCCGTTACTACGGCGACCTGATCGGCGTCCGCTACGGCGAGGCGTTCATGAGCGAGGAGACCCTGGGCCTCTCCGATCTGCGGGACATCACGCGTTGATGGACATCAACCTGCTGACCCTCCCCGAAGGGGACCGGACCACGCTGGCCCTGCCGGCGCCGGGGGAGTGGCCCGCCACCGTGGCCGCCAACCGGGCGCTCTCCCGCAGCGCCCCCCTTGGGTCGATCACCGTGGCCGACCTGATCGCCTCCGCCCGGGCCCGGGCGGTTCTCGACGCCGCCTCCTATACCCGGTCGCTGGGGCTGTCGATCCCCTCCCCCTTGTCCCTCGGCGGAGCCGTGGTGGCGACGGGCCATCAGCCCTATCCGTTCCATCCCGGTGTGGCGGTCAAGGCGCCCCTCGTCGCCCGGCTGGCGCAGAAAATCGGCGGAATCCCCCTCTTCATCACTGTCGACTCCGACGACTTCCGCCACGACCACCTTCCCCTCCCCGCCATCGTCGATGGGCGGTTGATCCGGGAGGAGATTCCCTTTCTGCCCAAGGGTGGGGCTCCCCTCTACGAGCGGGGGGAACGGGAGCCGTGGGAGCGGACCGTCGACCGGGTGGCGGCGATCCGGCAGGGGATGGCGTCGCGCCCCCGGTTCGCGGCGATGGTCCCTCCGCTCGACCTCTATATCGAGCGGCTCCGGGCATTGGCGCCCCCCGCCGACCCGACCCCCGCCGCTCGGGCGATCCTGCTGCGGCGCGGGTGGGAGAGCGACATCGCCGGGCCGCTGCTGGAGCTTCCGGTCAGCCTGCTGTCGACCCATGACACGTTCCTCCATTTCGCCGCGCACCTGATCGGGGAGATCGAACGGTTCGCCCCCCTCTATAACGGCGAACTGGCCCGTTACCGGCGCGAGCGAAAACTCCGCTATCCGGTCAACCCCTTCCCCGACCTGAAGGGGGACGACACCCGGCGGGAGACCCCCTTCTGGCTCCTGACCGACGCCGGGCGGGAACCGCTGTATGTCGACCGACAGGGGCGCCTCTGCGCCGGGGCCAAGGGGGAGGCCATCGGCGACCTGGCCGCGCTGCGGGAGGGGGGGCTTGCGATCCGCCCCAAGGCGATCCCCCTGTCGATCTACCTGCGGCTCTTTGTTAGCGATTTTTTCATCCACGGCGTCGGCGGGGCCAAGTACGACACCATCACCGACCCGGTCATCGCAAGGTTCTACGGCGTCGAACCGCCGACCTACGGCTGCGTCACCGCCACCCTTCACGCCCCGATGGAGGCGCCCGCCGATCCGTCGGTCAAACGGGCCG
>JADGCD010000062.1:5266-10457 GCA_015229165.1 Nitrospinota bacterium
CACTTGAACGGGCGTTGCGCGATCTCGAACAGCGCCCCGAAGAGCTCGGTTCGGTGTCGGACGACCCGACGGCGTTCGCCCCGCTGGCGGAGGAGAAGCGGCGGCTGGTGGCGGCCATCGGCGCGCCGGACGCCGACCGGAAGGGGCTCGGCCTCCGGATCGGAGCGCTGAACCGGGCCATGACCCCGCTTCTCGTCGGCGAGCGGCGCCGCCTTGAAGAGGAGATCGCCCGGCTCGTCGCGCTCGCCGACGAACACGCCGCCGCCACTTACCGGGCGTATCCCTATTTCCTCTACGACCCCGCCGACCTCCTCTCCCTCTTCCCGTAAGGGGAACGGCGTATGGTAAAATCGTGACGGTTGAGAAGACTTTCACGCAACCTTTTTCGGAAAACCCATGAGCGTCTGTGTCGAAATTTGCGCCGGTGGCGGTGGGCAGGCTCTGGGGCTCGAATCTGCCGGTTTTGACCCTTTGGCGCTGGTGGAAATAGAGAGCCGCGCTTGTGACACGCTCCGGCTCAACCGTCCGTTCTGAAACGTTGTCGAAGGGGGCGTGAAACTTTTTTCCGGAAAACCGTACCAAGGCGCTGACCTGCTGGCCGGGGGGGTGCCCTGCCCCCCTTTCTCGGTGGCCGCCGTACCATTGGGAACCGAAGACGAACGAGACCTGTTCCCCGAGGCGTTGCGGTTGGTCGATGAAGTGCGGCCGCAGGCGGTCATGCTCGAAAACGTCCGGGGTTTTCTTGATGCGGTGTTTGAAGATTACCGCGAGAACTTGAAAACGACCCTCTCGAAAATGGGATATGTCACCGACTGGCGGCTTCTGAACGCTTCCGATTTCGGTGTGTCCCAGCTCAGGCCCCGGGTGGTGATCGTGGCCATTCGCAAGAGCCTCTGGGAGCGGTTTTCATGGCCGCAGGTGAATGAGCGCAATCCACCGACGGTCGGCGAGCGGCTGTACGATTTGATGGCGTCCAGAGGGTGGCGCGGCGCCGACGGATGGCGGAAACTGGCGGACGACATCGCTCCCACTATCGTGGGGGGATCAAAAAAGCATGGCGGTCCCGATCTTGGCCCCACTCGGGCGAAGAGGGCGTGGGCTTCCCTGGGGGTCGATGGCATGGGGCTTGCCGACGAGCCTCCCCTTCCTGACTTTGTCGGTATGCCCCGCCTCACCGTGCCGATGGTGGGACGACTTCAGGGCTTCCCCGACGCATGGCGGTTTGCCGGGAAAAAGACCCCCGCCTATCGACAGGTCGGCAATGCATTTCCTCCTCCCGTGGCCGCCGTTGTCGCCGGCCAAATCCGGGAGGCCTTCAATGCGGCGTCGCGTCGGCGCTCGGTTCGGGTGGCGTGACCGTGAAAAAGGCAAGAGGAGGGGCGCGGGGGAAGTTGCGGGCCCATTTTCTTGCGAATATCGGACGGGTCCTGAACTCTGACGAACTGCGGGAAATCGCAGGGGGAATCACCGAATGGGGACGCAGGGTGCGGGAGCTGCGGGATGAAGAGGGGTACCAAATCCTTACGCATAACGACCGGAGCGGACTGAAGCCGGGAGAATATCTGCTCGAAACCCCCAAACCGCGACCGGCGTTCGCCCGGGAAATATCGAAAGAGACCAGGGCCTTCGTTCTCGACAGGAACGGATTTACCTGCCAGATGTGCGGAGCGGTGGCCGGTGAGCCCCATCCCTACGACCCTTCCCGCAAGACCCGCCTCCATATCGGTCACATCATCGACAAAAGCAAGGGAGGGCTGACGATCCTTCCAACTTGCGGGCCGTCTGCTCCCTCTGCAACGAGGGGGCGCAAAATATTGCGATGATCCGGCCCGATCTCAAGCACCTGCTGGTGCAAGTGCGGCGCGCCACCACCGAGGATCAGCTTGAGCTTCTCAAATGGCTGATTGGCAAATTCCCCAAACAGGCCGCCAAGAACGCCGATTCCTGAGTGTCGCGCTTATCGCTCGCGCCCCGTAAGGGGGACGGCGGGGGGGGGAGTGTGCGAAAATGGCGTTCGATTCGACCGGACGGACGCGAAGGGACACAATGACCGGATTGTTCATCGGGATCACGTTGGTGGGGGTGGTTCTGTTCTTTGTCGTCAACGGCTGGTACCTGTCCAAGGACATGGGCGAAGACCCCTACGACCCTTTCGACGAAACCGCCGACCGGGAGGCCGAAGAGGCCGCCAAAAAACGGGACGAGAAACCATGAACGTGACCGACTTCATCGGCGAAGGGCTGATCTTTATCGGGCTGGCCCCCGACGACAAGGCCGGACTCGTCGCCGCTATGGTCGACCGGGTGGTAGCGGCGGGGAAACTGGCGCCCGACCGGCGCGACCCGCTGGTCGCCAAGCTGATGGAGCGGGAGGCCCTCTCCTCCACCGGCGTCGGGGGGGGGGTGGCCATCCCCCACGCATCGGGAGAGGCGGTCGACGGGATGCTGGTCGCGGTGGGGCAGGTTCCCGGCGGCGTCGACTACGACGCCGTCGACGGCGCCCCGGTGAAGCTGCTCTTCATGATCATCGGTTCGGAGCGCGCCCCCTTGGCCCATCTGCAACTGCTGGCCGCCATCGTGCGCATTTGCAAAAACCGCCTGCTGGTGGAGCGGCTCGAAGGGGCCGTCTCGCCGGCGGAGGCGATGGCCCTGTTGGTCGGGGGCGGTCGGTGAAGCGATGAGCGAAAGCATGGAACTGTTTGTCTGCGTCCTCAACGAGCCGTCGGCGGTGGAGGACGTGATGGCCGGGTTTCTCGAAATCGGCGTCGCCGGATCGACCATCATCGACAGCCGGGGGATGGGGAAAATCATCTCGCAGGACATTCCCATCTTTGGCGGTTTCAAGAATCTTTTCGAGGGCGCCCGCGAGGCGAATGTGACGATCTTCTCGGTCATGGCGTCCTCGCTGGTGGAGGAGGCGATCCGGGTGGTCGAAGAGGTGCACAAATCGCTGGACGAGCCGTCGTCGGGGATCGTCTTTACCCTGCCGGTGGGAAGGGTAAAGGGGATCGGGGGCGTCTGACCCCCCCTCCCGAGGCGCCCCTATGGATCTGGTCTGGATCGTCATCATCCTTTTCGCCGCCGGATTTCTGGGAAGCCGCTTCGCCTTCGCCAAGGAGCGGCTCCCCGCGCTGCTGCGCGACATGTTCCTGACCGGGTGGGAATACATCTTCATCGGCATGGTTTTGGGCCCGCTGGGGTTCGACCTGATCGACCAGGGACGGATGGAGCAACTGTCTCCCCTGCTGGCGCTCGGTCTGGCCTGGGCGGGGCTGATCTTCGGCATGCAGATGCGGGTCGCCGACCTGAAGAAGGTCGACCGGGGATTGCTGAAGCTGACCCTCTTCCAGATGGGGGCCACCTTCGCGGCGCTCTTCGGCCTTACCCTCGTCATGGGGATGATGGGGCGTTCGTTCACCCTCTCGGAGCTGTTCGCCGGGGCGGGGGTGGTGGCGGCCGCCGGAGCCATTTCCTCTCCCACCACCCTGTCGATGATGGCCTCCTTCTACCCCCGGACGTCGGCGCCCCTTTTTCGGCGGCTGCTGACGGTGGCCACGCTCGACGTCGGCCCGGCGTTGGTGGCGGTGGGGCTGGTCTTCTGCCTCTTTCCCGCCGGACAGGGGGGGACGTTCGATCCCGCGCGGGGGGCGACGCTCCTTTTCTTCTCGGTTCTCATCGCGCTGGCCATGGCCGGGATCTTCCGCTATTTCGGCCGGAAGCGGCTGAAGCCGGAAGAGGAGTTGACGGTGCTGCTCGGGTTCCTTGCGTTTCTGTCCGGCGTGGCCCTGTTCCTGAAGCTTTCTCCGCTGTTTCTCGCGCTGATGGTGGGGGTGACGCTGGCCAACACGCTGGAGCGGGACGATCCGGTCTTCACCACCCTTTTCGCCACCGAAAAACCGTTCTACCTCATCCTGCTGATCCTCACCGGGCTTCTCTGGTCCCCGTCGGGGCCGCTGGCGTTCTTCATGGCGCTGGCGGTGGCGCTGGCCCGGTTCTGGGCCAAGGGGACCTCCGTCCGGATCGGTACGCGGCTGTTCCGCCCCGAAGGGGGGCTGCCGGACGACGCCGGGCTGGGGCTGATGGCGCAGGGGGCGCTGGCGCTGGCCATCGGCGTCAACTACCTCATCGTCTATCCGGGGGAGGCGTCGCGGCTGGTCTTCGGGGTCATCGCGCTGATGGTCATCCTCAACGAAGTGGTGGCGCCCTTCCTGATCCGGCGGGTGGCCGACCGGGAAGCGGCGGGCCGCAAGGGGGGCGAAGGATGAGCCCCGTCGCCTCGGAGACCCTGCGCCATTTCTTTCTCATCGCCATCCTGCTGGCGGTGACCACCCTCGCGCATCATCTGGGCGGCGGCCTCTCCCACGAGTTCCGTCCCGAAGAGTCGGCGCTGGCGCTCGGCTTCCTGCTGCTGTTCGCCTTCCTGGTGGGGCAGATCGTCCGCAACCTGGGCGCCCCGATGATTGTCGGTTTCCTGCTGGCGGGGATTCTGGCCGGGCCGTACGGACTCGGCATGGTCAACACCGCCGCCGTGGAGCCACTTAAGCTAATCAACCTGCTGGCCCTTTCGCTGATCGCTTTCGCGGCGGGAGGGGCCATGAAGATCTCCCGCTTCCGGGCGCGGGCCCGCTCGCTGGTCGGGATCGCCGTGGGGCAGGTGGCGATGGTCTTTCCCCTGACCTTTGTCAGTTTTATGCTGGTTTTCTGGTATACCGGCCTGATGGGGAGCGAACCGGCGGTCATCGTTTCGGCAGCGTTGCTGTTCGGCGTGTTCTGCGTCACCAACTCCCCGGCGGAGGCCATCGCGGTGCTCGCCGAAACGAGGGCCAAAGGACCGGTGGCCGAGACGATCATTGGGGTGACGGTTCTCATTGACGTGCTGGTGATCTTCCTGTTCGGAATGGCCGGGACGGTGGCCCACGTTCTGACCGGCGCCGATGTCGCTTCCGGAGGGGGGTTTGTCGGAAAGTTCCTTTATGAGCAGGGAATCTCTTTCCTCGTCGGCGCGGCGGCCGGGCTGGCGGTCATCGGCTACCTTTCCCGGTTTCAGAAAAACGTTCCCCTCTTTCTGCTCGGCGTGGCGATGGTGATCGTAGCCCTCTGCCAGCAGTTGGACATTTCCCCCATGATGATGGCCATCATCGCCGGGCTGGTGGTGGAGAACGCTTCAAAAGAGGGGGAGCGGTTCATGGAGG
>JADGCD010000063.1 GCA_015229165.1 Nitrospinota bacterium
CGCCTCCAAAGAGGGGAGCGGTCAGGCCGCCCAGCAGAAGCCCCGCCAGCGCCGACGCGAGGATCGGGCGCTTGCGTCGAACCAGAACGCTCGTCAGTTCGGGAAGCGATCCGTCGAAGGAGGCGTCGTTGGTGGCCGAACTCATGGAACCTCGAAAATGCGTCAAAAAGGGATTATAGCCGAACGGCTTCCGCAATCACGGGAAGAATGACCACAGGGCGTTCCGCCGGTGCGTCAGGGAAACGTCGCCCACATCTCTTCACCTTCAACCGGAACGAGGAAAAAATCGTTCCCGTCGAACGATTCGGGAGCGCAAATCTCCGGCACATTCCGGTAGGGGAGGGAAAACTGGGCTTCCCGCGTTTTGTAGGCGGCGTAGGCCTCTTCGAACACTCCCAGAACGTCGGCGTACCGTCGCTCCGTCTTGGCCTTTTCCCGAACAAAGGCGATAGCCCGTTCATGTACGTCCGGTGTTCGAAAGCAACTCGAATTGACCGGAGAGAAGGAGTAAACGTTGGAAAAGACCGGTGCGAGCATGTGCGGCGCCATCAGGGAGAGTTTTTGCGCCGCGTGACGGGAAGGGATCAACGCATGGAGCGGATCGGCCTCAATTCGTGCGACATCGTCCGCCGCGATCGCGCGGTTGATGAAGACCCGATACTGGAGCCTGAGTGGGGAAAAGCCCTGCGCCGTCATGGAGAGCGCGACAATAAGCGCGCATAGCAGGCCCGTGGTGGCTGGCGCCGCGAATCGGAGCCAGCCGGGAGAGGTACGTCGGGAGACATGGAGCCGGAAAGCGTACAGGGCCGCCGCCAGCAGTCCCGCCGCGACGAAACCGGCGAAGTAATCCTGCATGTCCTTCGGCGCCAGGCGGATGCGGGTGAAAACCTGAATGTTGGTGACGAAAAGGAGCGACACCATGGCGACGGTCACGCCGAACCGGGCGGGAGGGGCAAAGAGGGGTTCCCGGCGGTATTCCATGGCGCAGATGGCCAGATAGGCCAACGCGCCGACGCCCATCGCGACGGAGACCATCGGCTGGGAGAACGGCGTCATGACCGGTGACTTGGCGAAGAGGGGGAACGTAAGGCCGATGATGTTGAAGGTGGCGAACGCCACCAGTCCCAAAGCCGCTGCGGAACCGAGCGCAATGACCCATCGCTTCGATTCGGTGGTGGGGAGGAAGCGTCGATAGAGCAGGGTCGCGCTCATGAGGTAGAGATGGCCGATCCCCACCGCCCAATAGAGAAACGGGAGCGGGAGAATGAGCGGCCACAGTTTTTTCAGACGGTATGCGGCAAGGAGGCCGAAGCTGAGGAGCAGGTAGCTGACCTGGGGGTTCGGTGACCGAAGAATGCTCTGGTACGCTTCATACGCCGGGGCGAGAAACGGGAAATCCATCTTGACCAGCGCATACACCAGCGGGTTCGCCCGGTTGAACAAAATGAGGCCGAACGTCGTTATGGCGGCGTAGAGCGTGGCGTTTTGCGTGTCCAGACCCCGCGCGCGAAGAACCGCAGCAAGGGCGAAAACCATGATCAGGGGGACGAACAGGTCGAGAAGGAGGTTCTGCCATGCGCCCGACAGCCCCAACCAATGGCCGAACTGGACCAGATGCGCGGCGGTGAAAAAGCCGGGAAGCGTCCTGCTGGCGATGGCGCCCTGATAGGACAGGTAGTACTCCTCGTCCCATGCGTTGTGGTAGGCGAAATAGTCGCGCGAGCAGGCGTTGACGGCGATGGGAACGAGGTACGACTGACAGACCAGGGCGACGAAGAGATAGCCCCGTACCGCCGCCATGCGGGAAGGCAGGGTGCGTCCATAGGCGCGAAGGCGGGAAGCAAAGCGCATGACGAGACGCCTCATGGATAAAAGTGGAATTGTTCCATGCGCCCACCCCTTCGACAAGGAGATATTCGCTCGAGCCATGACTGCGGGCCCGCATCACTGGGGGGGGCAGAGTTGGAGCATGTGGTCATCTGTCCTCCCCCGGCGGAGTTAAAGTGATGTACGCTGATGGCGAGTATGAACCTGCCCGTAACGGGGCGGCGAACTGAGGGGCGTGCGCCATGAGAAGCGATAGCGGAATCCGTTTGGCACTTTTCGTATTGGCCATTTGGATGGGGGCTTGCGGCGTCGGACCCGAAGAGGAGGGGGATTCCGGGGGAACCCCGGTCACCGACACCTCGTTCATGTTCGCGGATGACACCCTGCCGGAAGGGCTTCCGATTCTGACCGAGCCGGACGATCCGCAGGCGGTCGCGCCGACGCCGGGGCGCACGAGCGTGGGGACGACTTCGAAGTTTGCGTCGTACAACCGGCTGGCCGCCGCCGTCGCAGCCGGACCGACGCCGGTTATTATCAAAGTCGCAGCCCCCTTCGTTCCCGGCGCCGCCGGGGCGGCGGACATCGCCCAGGCCAACGGCATCGCCGTCGCACAGGATCATGTCCTGGGCGCCGTCAAGGCGTCGGGGCAGGTATCCGGCGTCAAACGGTTCGAGAAGTTTCCGCAGATGGCCATGACGGTGGACGGCCCGGCGTTGCAGGCCCTCTACGCCAATCCGGCCGTAACCGACATCTGGCCCGACGAGCTGCACAAAGTCTCGCTGGCGCAGGCGGGGCCGATGATCGGCGCCGCCACCGCATGGTCGTCGGGGTATACCGGTCTGGGCAAGGCGGTGGCGATTCTTGACACCGGCGTCAACAAGACCCACCCCTTCCTCGCCGGGAAAGTGGTATCCGAAGCCTGCTACTCCACTACCAACGCCGGTCAAAGCTCCAGCTCCGCCTGCCCCGGGGGGGTCGCCTCCAGCGTCGCCGCAGGGTCGGGGCTCAACTGCAACGCCGGCTACAGCGGTTGCTCCCACGGCACCCACGTGGCCGGCATCGCCGCCGGAAAGGATCCGGGTGGACTTGGGTACAGCGGCGTCGCCAAAGAGGCCAAAATTATAGCGGTACAGGTGTTCTCCTACTTCCCCGCCGGGGTCTGCGGCGGGAGTCCCTGCGTGATGTCGTGGACGTCCGACCAGATCGCCGCCCTGACGCGGGTGTACAACCTGCGCAACACCTATTCGATCGCAGCGGCGAACATGAGCCTGGGAGGGGGGCAAAGCTTCACCACCTGCGACGGGCACGCGCTCAAACCGGCGGTGGACGCCTTGCGGGCCGTCGGCATCGCCACCGTCATCTCGTCCGGCAACAACGGCTGGACCACCTCCGTCTCCTCCCCCGGTTGCATCTCCACCGCCATCAGCGTTGGCTCTGTCTGTGACAACGCCACCTCCTTTCACTGCACGGCCACCGGTACGGGGGGGGTCGCCGCCTACTCGAACATCGCCTCATTTGTATCGTTGCTGGCGCCGGGATCGTTGATCTCCTCGTCGGTTCCGGGCGGCGCCTACGTCGCGTGGGACGGCACCTCCATGGCGGCGCCGATGGTCACCGGGGCCTGGGCGGTGATGAAACAGAATTCTCCCGCCGACTCGGTCACCGCCATCCTGGGCAAGTTGCGCTCCTCGGGCGTCTCGGTCAACGATACCCGCGGTGGGGGATCGGTCACGGGCCTGAAGCGAATCAACCTGGGCGCCGCCATCGGGGGGGGGACGGGGATCGATGGCGATTTCACCGGCGACGCCAAGGGGGACATCCTCTGGCGGTACGGTACGACCGGGGTGAACTATATATGGCGCATGAACGGGGCGGTCAAACTTTCGCAAGTGCAGACGAAGGCCATGGCGGCCCCGTGGGTGCAGGGGGGGGTAGGGGACCTAAACGGCGACCGGAAGATGGATATCGTCTGGCGAAATCCTTCCACCGGCGCCAACATGGTATGGCTCATGAACGGGGCGACCGTCCTCTCCGTGCACAATCTTCCGACGCGCGTCGCCCCTTGGTCGATCGAGGGGGTGGGCGACCTGAACGGTGATCGCAAGGCCGATCTGGTCTGGCGCAATCCGTCGACCGGGGCCAATTCCTTGTGGCTGATGAACGGCCCGTCCGTGGTCACCTCTCCGGCGCTTCCTTCCATGGGGGCCGCAGCGTGGCGCCTCGGCGGGGCCGATGACATAAACGGTGACGGCAAGGCCGACCTGGTCTGGAGAAACAACAACGGCGCCAACGCGGTCTGGTTTATGCGAGGCCCGGCGGTAGCGTCGTCCGCCTATCTCCCGTCGCTCGTCAACAGCGGTTGGAGTATCGCCGGGCTCAGCGACCTGGATGGCGACGGAAAGTCCGATCTTCTCTGGCGGAGTCTCGGAGGGGCGAACACGGTCTGGTTCATGAACGGAGCCGCTGTCACTTCCACCGCCGCGTTGACCGCGCTGGCGGGAACTCCCTGGACGATCGGAAACAACTAGCCGGGTGTATATGAGGGGATCGGGGACCACCCATTCGGGCGCCCCCGTCCCCTGTCGCCACTGATCGTCCGGTGTCCCCGCCCTCTGGTGATCGGCGAAAGCCGCGTGCGGGCGCGCCGGAGGGGGCGTCTGGTCCGATCCGATGTTGTTCACCGCGCCGTAACCAGCCGTCACCCGTCCGGAACACCCCGCCCCATTCATTGACGCCTTGCTTGGGAGAGGCCGGTGGGGGCTCTTCGGCGCGGCAGGTCGCTTGACGCGCGAAAGTTTATCGGAAATACTCCAAAAGGACGACGTCAACCCCCTTTTCGGCAGTTTTCTCCATCAACAGCTTTTCAGATGTTGGCGGGGACCGTTTCGGGGTAACGAATGACGACGCCAACGCCATATCATCGGGGAGAGTCCGTTTGGACACCGTGTCTCGCGTCGTTGTCGCGACCATTCTGACCGCCTTGGTGGCGGTCGGCAGTTCACTGCTCGTTCAGTATTATCAGCCCAATCCCTATTCTTTCCTCCCCCGTTACGAAGGCCCGATGGACGAACGGGTTACGATCCTTTTCCTTGGCGACTCCACGATGGCGCCCCGTCCGGCGAGACCATGGCCGGGGAAAGTGGTCAGAGGGCTTGTCGGCGCCTGCTATCCGGTCCGGGGGGTCAACCTGGCGGCGGGGGGATTCACTACGGCGCACGCGCTGACGCAGTTGCGATCCGAGGCCGCCGCCGTCAAGCCCGACATCGTCGTCATGTCGTTCGGCATAAACGACGCATGGGTCGATATCCCCGGCGAGTTCGCTCCCCGGGTATTGGCCCAAACGTATCTGGCCAATCTTGCCGCGCTCGTCGCAGGGGTCAAGCGGCTTGGCGCGATTCCGGTCCTGTTGAGTCCGCTCCCGGTCTATCAACGAAACGCCCCCGACACCGACCCGGAACAGGCGGCCCGCATTGCGGGGAACGTCATTCTCTATGCCCGTTTGGTGAAAGAAGCCGCCGCCCGGTGGCAGGTTCCGTTCGTCAACCTCCATGCGCAGTTCGGCGAGACCCTGAAGCGGTGGCCCGGTCCCCCGACCGAGCTGACCGGGGACGGCGTTCACCCCACCGTAATAGCCCACCGACAGATCGCCCTGCTCATGGCCAAACCCCTTGCCGAACTGGTCCGAGCGCGCATCGAGGGGCGTCCCCTGCCGCTCGTCCCCCCCCCCGCGAAGGAGCCGCTCGACCCGGTGGCGCTCGATGTGTCGTTTCTTGCCGCGCAGGAGAACGCCCCCTTCACGGCGAACTTGGCCTATCGTCTCGGGCTTGCGTATGCAGCCGGGGCCGGGGCTCTCAACGACCCGATGCGTTCGATCGACTGGTACCGCAAGGCGGCCGAAGAGGGGCATCAGGACGCGCAGTACCGGGTGGGACTGATGCTGTTCGCCCAAGCCAACGAGACCCACAAGCGGGAAGGGATCGACTGGCTGAGGAAAGCGGGAGAAGGGGGGCATCCGCACGCCAAGGTCGCCCATATCCAGGCATTGGAGACGATGGGGGACAAAGAGGCCGCCATGACGGCATTGCGGGAACTGGCCGCGACGGGACACACCGACAGCATGTACCGGCTGGCAGGCTCGCTGGTGGTCTCGAATGACGCCACGGAGCGGCAGGAGGGAATGGCGTGGATGGAGCGGGCGGCCCGGGAAGGGCACTTCCATTCCCGGGTGCGTATGGCCGAGTTGCATAACGAGGCCGGGAGGAAGGAAGAGGCCCTCCCCTATCTCATGGCGCTGGCGGCGGAAGGGCATATCGTCTCCCAGTACCGTCTGGGCAAGTGGTATCTGGCGGGCGAGGGTGTTTCGCCCGATCGGGGTGAGGCCGAACGGTGGCTTCGTGTCGCTGCTGCGGCCGGATATGCGGCGGCGATCACCGAGTTGAAAAAATCGTTTCCCGACGAGTGAGGGGACGCCGCCCTCTCGGGGACGAATGACGTATACTGCTTCACCATGACACCATTCGGCAAACGCTTATTCCTCGCGAAGGTCCGTCGCCGGGCCGGGGCCTTGGTGTTGTTTGCGTTCCTCATTCCCGTCCTCGCCTGCGACGGAAAGAAGGAGCCCCTTCCCTACAGTCCGCAGGAGATCATCGAGCGCCAGAAGGAAATGGATACGATCTACCTTGCCCGACTCGGCGACCCCGCCGCCATGGCCCGGTTCGGCCTGTGGCGGTTGCGCGGCGCCCCTGTCGCCGCCGACGAGGATGACGGCTGCCGGTGGAGTCTCAAGGCGGCGCTGAAGGGGGATGTCGGGGCGCAATTCACGACCGGGCGCTGTTACGACAAGGGATGGAAGGAGACGCCGCCCGATCCCGCCGAAGCGATGCGCTGGTACCTGGCCGCCGCCAACGGCGGCAACCTGCAGGCCGCGTTTGAGGTCGCCACCCACTACCAGCAGGGGCGCGGGGTCGTCGTCGACGCAGCAGAGGCCTTCCGCTGGTATTCCCGGCTGGCGGAGCAGGGGCACGCCGGGGCCCAGTATCTTCTGGGAATGATGTACGCCAACGGGGAGGGGACTCCCGTCAACCGGGCCGAAGCCCTGCGGCTGCTCCGCCTTGCGGCCGCCACCGGCCATGCTCAGGCCATCGAAGCCGTCGCGAGGTTCGAGTAAATGAACGTTACCGCTGCCATCGCTGGCCACCCTCTGTACGGGTTCCTGCGCTCCAAACTCTTCCCCTGGTGGCGCGCCGGGCTGTGGATCGTCACCCGTCCGACGCTTCTGGTGGTGGCGCTGGGGCTGATGGTGGCCCTTGGCGCCTCCATGAAGTGGATCGTCCCGCTGGCGGAAGAGGCGAAATCGGAGACCTATCGCTATGTGCCGATACGGTTCGCCCCGAACATGGAGGGGGACGACTACTGGTACTACACCTATATCCGCGATGTCATCGACTGGTCGCTCCTCCCCTCCGACCCGGTGGCCTACGAGCATCAGGATAACGGGCTCTCGATCCACAACGGTTACACCGCCTCCTTCTGGGCGTGTGCGCTGGGGGGGTGGAGCCGGGGGAGCACGTGGGACGCTTATTACGTCAACCATTTTCTCTGGCCGTTTCTCGGGTTCTGGTTCCTCTACCTGCTCCTTTACAAGCTGACCGAGTCACGGGCCTACGCGGCCCTGTTCGCTCTTTTTTCGATCCTGTGGCCCTACTACTACATGAACCCCGGTTGGGCGATCAATACGTTCTATTCGGCCTCCCTGGGGGATTGGCAGAGCCTGACGAAGTACGGCTACGCGCCGATCGGGAGGACGCCCAACATCCTCTTCACCAACGTCCATTTGTCGGCGTTCGTCTATTTCCTCTACCGGTTTGTCGAACAGCCCCGCCCCGGCGCCGGGGTCACGGGGGGCCTGCTGGCCATGCTGGCGCTGGCGCCGTTGGTTATTCCGCAGAATTTTGTCATGACCTACGCCATCTTCGGGCTGGCGCTGCTGGTCTACGCCGGCGATCCCCCGCTGCGAAAGCGGATGCTCTGGATGGCGTTGGCCGCCGCGCTGCTCGCCGCCCCCGGGGTCCGTTTCATGCTGGTGGGGACCGAAAACCACTTCAACGGCGACTACGTCATTTACGGATGGGGAGGGCCGACCTACAAGACCGACGTGCGGATGGAGAATTTTCTGGCCGGAGTTCGCCTGTTCGTCGCGCCGCTTCTCTTCCTGTTGGCTGTTCGGGGGAGGCAGGGGCGTTTCGCCCTGACGGTGGTGGCCGCCCTCTTCATCGCCTTCATCCTTTTGTCGGTCACGAAAGGCTCCTATCCTGCCGGAAAAATCACCGACCGGGGGGCGGGGATTCTCCTCTCCGGCCTCATGGCGGTCGGGTTCTATCCGCTTCTCGGCTGGTGGAAAGAGGCGGGGATGGGGGCGCGTTTCCGTCCCGCCCTGCTCGGCGCGTTCATGGCGGTGGCGCTGGCCGCAGGCGCCCTGTCGGGTGAGTACGCCCTGGCGAAAAAGAGCGTGGACACCTATAACGATCCCTCCTTCCACGCATTGGCCCGCTGGGCGGAAGGGTATTTCTCGAAAAACGACGTCCTGATGACCCTCGACGCCGATGTGAACCTGAATCTGCCGATCTACAGCGCCACCAACGTCTATGTCGCGCCGATCCTCGAAAGCGCCGCCGGAAACGTCGAAGTGCGGCGCCGGTTCCACGAGGCGCTCTGGTTCCACGGCCTGACGCCGGAGGAGTATCGCCGCCAGATTCTCGACGAGATGCGGGGCTACGGCAACCTCTCCAAACTGAAGGACCCGAACGAGATTCAGGCCTCGCTGGACGGGATGATCCTTACCTTCTCGGTCCATGCCGGCCGTCCCCTGGCCGAGACCGAAAAAATGTTGTGGTCCTTCTATTACGAGCGGGCCCTTCCGGCCATCGGCCGACGGGGTTTGTCGTTCAAGGCGAACTATCTGCTGGTATCGACCTACTCCCGAAATCTCATGAAAGAGGGCTCCGGGGCATGGAAGGCGATTGAGGGCGCCGAACCCCTCTTCGCCAACGACCGTTACGCCGTCTACCGGCTACCGGAGAAGGGATAGACCGATGCTCGTCATCACCGGGATGCACCGGAGCGGCACCTCCTTCGTCGCCAACATGGTCCAGAAGATCGGGGCGCCCTTTGGCCCCGACGACCTTTTGGGGGGCGATCAATGGAACCCGAGAGGGTACTTCGAAAACATCGACGTCATCGACCTGAACAACCGGCTCATCGTCGGCGAGAGCGCCGGACTCAAAGGGCTGGTTGACGGCGGACGCCTCGGTTTCGGCCAACGGCTGAAACGGACGCTCGGCAAGGCCCGCTATGCCCTCTTTCCCGGCGGCGGCGACATGGCGGCCAAGGGGGCGGCCCACGCCGACGAGATGGATGGGCTGGCCCGGCGACTGGCCGGGTGCGCCGTCAAGGATGTCCGCTTTTCGCTTACCCTTCCCGCGTGGCAGGGGCGCGGCGCGGTGGAGCGGATTCTCTATTGCTATCGCCACCCCACCGAGGTGGCCGGATCGCTGGCAAAGCGCGACCGGCTCCCCCTCTGGCTCTCCTACCGGCTCTGGCGGATTCATGTGGAGCGGTTTCTCGACGCCGTCGGGGAGACGCCGGTGGTTTGCGTCGATTATAATAACTTTTTCGACGACACACGCCGGATCGACGAGACGCTGCGCCTCTTCCGCTTCGCCGGACAGGAGGCGTCGCGGGAGAAGGCCGAAGCCTTGCTGGCCCAGGTCATCGACCCGTCCTTGCGACATAACCGGGCCGATGGCGCCCTTCCCGGCGCCACACGGGCCTGCTATCACCGACTGGAGGAGTTTCATGAGCGACATGACGGCCGCCCCTGAAGCGGCCCTGCGCCCTCCGGTGGCCCTGTCGGTGGTCATCCCGGTTTACCGCTCCGGCGAGATATTTCCGGCGTTGCACCGGCGGCTCACCGCCGCGCTCGTCCCGCTGGGAAACTACGAAATCATCGCCGTGGTTGACGGGGGAGGGGACGAGACCGCCGAGATCATCGCCCGTCACTGCGCCGCCGATCCCCGCCTGAAGATGGCCGAGATGTCGCGCAATTTCGGCGAGGAGGCGGCCGTCTCCGCCGGGCTCGCCCTTGCGAAAGGGGAGCTGGTTCTGGTGATGGACGACGATCTGGAAGACCCCCCCGAGGAGATTCCCCGGTTCGTGGCCAAGGCCGAAGAGGGGTACGACGTCGTCTACGGCATCATCGCCCGCCGGGAGGTCTCCGCCTTCCGGGGGACGGCGTTTCGCCTCTTCTACCGGACGCTCAACTTCCTGACCGACATCAAGATGCCCAACGACGCCGGGAGCTTTTGCCTGATGCGCCGCCCGGTGGTGGACGCCCTCAACGCCATGCCGGAGAACAACCGCTACATCCGGGGGATGCGGGTCTGGATCGGCTATCGGCAGACCGGGCTTCCCTACGAGCGGCACGAGCGGGCGGGCGGAGTCTCCGGCTACACCTTTACGAAATATCTCCGCTTCGGGGTCAACGCCATCCTCTCGTTCTCCCACAAGCCCCTCGACTATGTGGTGGGGCTGGGGATGCTCGTCTCGCTGTTCGCCTTCGCCGAGGG
>JADGCD010000064.1 GCA_015229165.1 Nitrospinota bacterium
ATGACCTTCGCCGGGGCGACGGTGGTCAAGGGGGTCTTCTGCCTGGAGACCGACCTGACCGGGGCCGATTTCACCGGCGCCTCCATCGAACGGATGAACCTCATCGGCGCCCGGCTTACCGGCGCCCGGTTCGTCGGGGCGAAGATGGACCGGGCCGATCTCTCCGACGCCTCGGTGGAGCGGGGGGACTTCACCGGCGCTTCCGCCGTCGGCGCCCGGTTCCGCAAGAGCCGCCTATCGGGCGCAAAGCTGGTGCGGGTCAACCTGATGGACGGAACCCTGCAAAAGGCCGACCTGACCGGCGCCGATCTTTCGCACGCCAATCTCTTTCAGGTGGAGTTCCTGCGGACCGTGGTAGACCGGGCCACCCGGTTCGACGGCGCCAATATCGACCGGACCAAGCTGAAGAGGGACCGGGGATGAGGGAGCGACACGACCGGGGCTGGCTGCTCGACCGGGCGGCGCGGGGGAGGGAGGTGCGCAACGCCGACCTGACCGGCGTCGACCTTTCCGGCGCCGACCTGTCGGGGATGACCTTTCAGGAAGTGACCCTCACCGGGGCCGACCTGACCGGCGCCAACCTCGCCGAGGCGGTTCTGATGAAGGTCGATCTCGACCGCGCCCGCCTGGCCGGGGCGAACCTTCGCTACACCCTCTTCGACACCGGCACGCTGGCCGACGCCCGGCTTGCCGGCGCCGTGCTGGTCGAGACGGTCCTGCGGGGGGTCGTCGCCACCGGTATCGACCTCTCCGGCGCCAATATGTACAAGACAAAGGGGATCGGCTGCGACTTCACCGGCGCCGATCTCTCCCGTGCGGTCATGGGGGAGGCGGTCTTTCACAAGAGCCCCTTCGTCGGCGCCCGGATGACCGGGGCCGACCTCTCCCGCACGGTCTTCCTGAAATGCGTGATGAAGGAGGCCGATTTCGGGCAGGCCCGCCTCTACCGGACTACTCTCTACGGTTGCGACCTCTCCACCGCCAATCTCGTCGGCGCCCATATGGTGGAGACGATCCTCTCCGGCGCCGATCTGACGGGGCAGAAGCTTTCCGGCATGACGCTGACCGGCGCCCAGATGATCGGGGCCAAGCTTGCCGGGGCCGACCTCTCCGGCGCCGACGTGACCCGCTGCGGCTTCACCGACTCCGACCTGACCGGGGCGAATCTCGAACGGGTCCGGGGCGACCGGGCCCTTTTCACCGGGGCGAAGATGGCAAAGGCCCGGCTGGCCGGGGCGTCGCTGGTTCAGGCGACCTTCATGGAGGCGGCGCTGGCCGGGGCCGATTTGTCCGGCGCGGTCATCACCGAATCGTATCTGGCCAAGATGACCGCCCCCGGCGCCCGTTTCGCCGGGGCCGACCTGACCTACAGCGACCTCTCCCACGCCGACCTGACCGGCGCCGACATGACCAACGCGAAATTGTTCCGCACTCTTCTTCACCGGGTGAAGCAGGATAAGGCCGACTGGACCGGCTCGACGAAACCGTTGGCCCGGGGGGACGATGAGGAACTGCGGCGCGCCGAAGAGTGGACGGCGCCGAAATGACCCGACAAGGAGAACGACGATGGAACTGATCGAAAGCGTCACCCGGTACGGAACCGTCGTCCGGGGGGGAGAGCCGTCGCTGGTGAAGATGGACGACGGAACGGTGGAGGCCCGCCGGGCGGTCAGTTGCCTTGTGGCGCCGGAGCCGGGCGACCGGGTGCTGCTTGTCACCGGACCCGACGGCGACATCTTCACGCTGGCGGTGCTTGAACGCCCCGGCGGTCGCCCCCTCACTATCCCGTTGGGAGCCGAGGCGACCCTGTCGGGGGGGGCCATCACCCTCAAGGGGGAGAAACTGTCGCTGGAAGGGAAAGAAGGGGAGGGGACCTTTGGGACGTTCGCCCTTGCCGTCTCCCGCCTGTCGCTGGTCTGCGGCGTGGTGGACGCCATTGTCAAGGGGGTGAACATGGTGGCCGACCGGCTGGTCCAGCGGAGCCGGGAGTCGCTGACCACGGTTGAGGGGCATCATCAGGTGGAGGCGGGAAGCGTCACTTTGAAAGCGGAAGGAATACTCGACCTCTCCGGCGCCGACGCCCAACTGACCGCCACCGAGGTGGCCCGGATTGACGGCGAGCAGATACACATCGGCTAGCAGACCGTGGAAAAACTATCTGCGTTGGCTCCGGGGTGTCGAAATCACGAAGTACCCCCGGAACGGAAACCAAATCAATCGCCGGGGGCGCTCGATAACGTTTTTCCCCACCCTGCTGGGACAGACCCCTTGACCCACGACAACATTTTTCAGCGCTAAACCGACCGGGAGATAAAGATGTTTGCGAACACACAAATGGGGGGGATGAACTTCGCCTTCCCCGACGTCTGCCTGACCCCCATTCCGCCGGTCGGTCCGGTGCCGATCCCCTATCCGAACTTCGGAACCGGTTGTATGGGGATACCGGCGGCTTATAACATATTGCTGTCGGTGGCCCCCGCCCACAACATGACCACCACCGTACCCCTGTCGATGGGGGACAACACCGGCGTCAACATGGGGGTGGCGTCGGGGATGGTCATGGGTCCGTCCCGCCACATGCTCGGTTCGTTCAACGTCTTTTACGACGGCATGCCCGCCACCAAGATGACCAGCCTGACCGGGCAGAACGGCATGAGCCTCAACATCCCCGGCATGACGCTGGTCCCGAGCCAGTTCAAAGTCATCCTCCTGACGTAACCCCGGCGCAGAGAGCCGATTGCCCCCCGCCGACGGAGGGGCGCGGTCCCTGACGTCACGATCGAGGCCCGAATGAACAAGATGTTTCTTGCCGTTGCGATTTTCGTGTCGCTATTCGCACAAGCCTGCGACGACGACACGCCCCCTTCCGCATTGCTCGACACTCCCGCCGGAATCGGGATGCCGATGGGCGACCGGATCTTCTCCGCCACCTGGAATGACGGGAGCGTAACGCCCGGGGGATACTTCGACCAGTTGGCCGGTGAAGACAAGAAATGGGTCAAGGAAAAGGAGGGGGTCTGGTACATCGCCGAAATCGTGGATGGGGTCGAACGTCGCCACTACTTTCTGCACGATGGGACATCCGGCGCCATGACGCATGTGCCCAGCGATCTGATGCTGAATCAGTGAGATGGTGATTATGGGGTCAGGTCTTGTATTCTGACGTCTCAAAGGGAGCCCACCTGACCCCCTCCGGGGAGGGCTTTTCGCGCGGGCGTTAAAACGAGAGGGCCAGCGTGGCCAGCGGGCCGTCGAAGGTCGAAGTGAACGAATAGCGCGCCTGTTCGTCTCCCACCGAAAGATACCGCCAGCCGAGCGCCCCTTCCAGCTTCTTCGTGGGGCGGATGATGATCAGCGCCATACCGTTGAGATAGGGGGTGGCGCCGAAGGGGAGGGCGTCGATGTCGAACCGGACGCCGATCCAGGGGGCGGGGGAGTAGGAGAACTCAAAACCAAGAAACGGGGCGAAGAGCTGGTGCGACAGCCCGTTGGTCGGCGTGTCGGCGGTGGTGATGGAGCCGTTCAGCGAAACGTACGAGAATCCCCCCCGGGCCGCCAGATACCCGAACTCGTTCTGGTCGAACCGGTAGCCGTAGGAGGGGGTCACCATCAGGTAGTCGAACGTTCCGCTCACCGTGGCGCCCGCCGGATAGGAAACCCCGTTCACCAGCAGGGGGCGCTCCCGGACCATGTTCCCGGCGAAACTTTGCTTCACCACGTCGGCCCGGAGGATGTGGGTGTCGGACAACACCAGCTCGAACTCCATCCCCGGCGTCCCCTTTCCCTTGGGAACGCCGACATCGCCGGAGGTGGTCAGGTCGTCCCCTTTTCCCCCGGCGGCGTCGTCGAAGCGAAGTTTTCCGTCGTAGTTGAGGAGCCAGAAATAGGCGGTGGCCTTCGGCTTGAAGGAGTCCTTGGAAGCCTGGGTCACGTCCGAGAAATCGGGCAACTTTGGCGCCGTGGCGGGCCCCACCTCCCGCCCGAAGGCGGCGCCGGGCGACATCAGCGACGCTACCGTCGCCAGCGACAGGAGGGCAAGGCCCAATCGGAGTCGGTGGCGCAACGGTATCCCTTTCTCTTCGATGCGGGTCAAATGTCGGCAGCCGGGGGCGGCGGGCCATTATTCGCTTGAACCACCACCAAGATAGCATAAGATAATTCGAGAGTTAGACGTCCTGTGCGGGTGGCGGCCCAAAGGACGGCCTTCCTTGTCGTACGGCGGAGCCCATCATTACGAGCGGACGCATGGAACTGACGGAACTCGGCAAGACGCCCATCCCCGGCGCATCCCCCACGGGGGATGAGGCCCGGTCGGACGACGCCTTCGAGAAGCTCCAGGCCGAAATCGACAAGCTCTCCACCCCCAGCGGCGACGGCATCGTCGACTGGGAGAAGGTCATCACCCTCTCCACCGCCATCCTTCAGACGAAGTCCAAAGACCTGCTGGTCGCCTGCTATCTTTGCGCCGGGCTTTTCGAGACCCGGCAGGTCGAGGGGCTCCTCCCCGGCCTGACGGTGCTGCGCGACATGGTCGAGACCTGGTGGGACGACCTGTTCCCGGCCAAGCGGCGGATGCGGGGACGTCGCAACGCCGTCCAGTGGTGGATCGACCGCCTCTCCGACCGGATCGACGCGAAGGAGTGGCCCCCCGTCCCCAAAGAGACCTACGACGCCATCCTCTCGGCGGGGAGGGGGTTCGATGCGGCCCTCTCCGGCGCCGACAGCGAAGCCCCGCTGCTGCGCCCCGTGATCGGGCGGCTCGAACGGCTCGCCTTCATCGAACCGGCGTCCGAACCGGCTCCGAACTTCGAACCGGAGCCGACCGCCGCGCAGGGCGAAGCGCCGTCGGCCCCGCCGGTCGCCGCGCCGCCGTCGTCAGCCGCCAGCGCCCCTCCCCCGGCGTCATCGACACCGTCGGCCCCCCGTCCCGTCCCCGCCGCGCCGAAGTATGCCCCCGGCGCCGATCCGATGCAGGCGGCCCGCGACGGGATCGACACGGTCCGGCAGGCGGCGCTGGCGATGCTTGAAACGAATATTGCCGACCCGGCCGCGTGGCGGGCTTCCCGGCTGGCCCACTGGTTCGCCGTCGTCGGCCTCCCTCCGGCGGTCAACGGCGTCACCCGGATTCCGCCTCCCCCCGCGCAAGTGAAAGGGCCGCTTGCGGCCTTGAGCGCCGCCGCCAACGGGGCCGGACTGGCCAGGAGCGCCGAAGGGCTCTTCCACCAATACCTCTACTGGCTCGACCTGCCCCGGATAGTGGCCGACGCCCTGCAATCGCTCGGTCCCTCCCACGCCGACGCCTACAAAACCGTCTGTGATATGACCGCCGCCTTCGTGGCGACCCACGACGGGGTTCAACGGCTCTCCTTCGCCGACCAGACCCCCTTCGCCGACGCCGCCACGCTGGATTGGCTCGACGGGATCGCCCTGACGAAGGGGGGGGGGAGCGCCTCCTCCGGCGGCGACGACAACGAAGGGGTCGAAGCGGCCCTGGCCGCGGCCGGGGCCAAGATCGCCGGGGGGGACTTCGCCGGAGGGGTGGAGGCGGTCCAGCGGATCATCGCCACCGCCCGGTCCCAACGGGGACGGCTCATGGCCCGCATCGGGTTGTGCGAGCTACTGGTCCGCTCCAAGAAAGCCAAACTGGCCACCCCCCACCTGGGGCAGGCGTTGGGCGACATTGGCCACTACGATCTCGAACGGTACGACCCCGACCTGGCCCTGCGGGGGCTGAAGGCCGCCTACCGGGGCTATCGGGAGACCCAGGACGCCGAGCTGGCGCACAAGGCCGAGGAGTTGCTCGACCGGATCGCCATGCTCGATCCGGCCGGTGCGGTGCGGCTCTTCGAGGCGACCCCCACCTGAACACGAACGACAACCGACGTAAACTCGGACAATCTGCCATTCTGAACAAAGGAGCGACGCATGGGAACTGAAGGATCGGTGGCCCCCAAGGAACGGGTCAACATCGTCTACCGCCCCGCCACCGGGGACGCCAAAGAGGAAGTGGAGCTTCCTCTTAAGACGCTGGTCATGGGGGATTTCACCAACCGCAAGGAAGACACCCCCCTCGAAGACCGGAAGTCGATCAACATCGACAAGAACAACTTCAACGACGTGCTGGCGGCCCAGAACATCAGCATGGATCTGGCCGTCCCCAACCGGCTGGACGCGGGGAAACAGGACGAAACCATCGCCATGAAGCTCAAGATCAAGGCGCTCAAGGATTTCGAGCCCGACTCCATCGTCGACCAGATCCCCGAGCTGCGCAAGATGGTCGAGCTGCGCGACGCCCTCAAGGCGCTCAAGGGGCCGCTGGGGAACATTCCCGACTTCCGCAAGAAGCTGCAAGAGCTGGTGCAGGACACCGGCGCCCGCAGCCGCCTGCTGTCCGAGCTGGGCATCGACGAAAAATCCGAATAACACCGCACCATAGGGGAAAGTGAACGATATGGCAGAAGAAGAGAAAGAAGCCTCCGCCCAGGCGGCGCCCGCCGCCGCCGGGGCCGGATCGCTCCTCGACGAGTTGGTCGAGGCCACCCGCACCAAGCCCACCGACGATTCGTACGGCATCACCAAGGCGGGGATCCAGGCCTTCGTGAAAGAGCTGCTGGCCCCCTCCCGGTCGCAGGAGAAGGTCGGCGCCGCCATGGTGGACGACATGATCGCCGCCCTCGACCGGAAACTGACCAGCCAGGTCGACGCCGTCCTCCACCACCCCGACGTCCAGAAGCTGGAGTCGGCCTGGCGGGGGCTGAAGTATCTGGTCGACAAGACCGACTTCCGCGAGAACTGCAAGGTCGAGCTTCTTAACGTCAGCAAGCAGGACCTGCTGGACGACTTCGAGGACGCCCCCGAGGTGACCCAGTCGGGGCTCTACAAAAAGGTCTACACCGAAGAGTTCGGCCAGTTCGGCGGCCAGCCCTACGGCGCCATCGTGGCCAACTACGAGTTCGGCCCCTCCGGCCCGGACATCAAGCTGCTCCAGTACTCGGCGTCCGTGGCCGCCATGGCGCACGCCCCCTTCATCTCGGCGGCGGGTCCCGGCTTCTTCGGCATCGACAACTTCCAGCAGTTGCCGAACCTGAAGGACATCGCCTCCATCTACGAGATGCCCCAGTTCACCAAGTGGAACTCCTTCCGCGAGTCGGAGGACGCCCGCTTCGTGGGGCTGACCCTGCCCCACTTCCTGCTGCGGCTCCCCTTCGGGCCCGACACCCAGCCGGTGAAGAAGTTCAACTACGTCGAGGGGGTCTCCGGGGGGAACGAGAATTTCCTCTGGGGCAACGCCGCCTTCGCCTTCGCCTCCCGCATCAACGACAGCTTCGCCAAATACCGGTGGGCCGCCAACATCATCGGGCCGCAGGGGGGGGGCGCCGTCGAGGATCTGCCGGTCTACAACTACGAGGCCATGGGGGAGACCCAGACCAAAATCCCGACCGAGATCCTCATCTCCGAACGGCGCGAGTTCGAGCTGGCCGAGGCCGGGTTCATCGCGCTGACCATGCGCAAAGGGTCCGACAACGCCGCCTTCTTCTCCGCCAACTCCTGCCAGAAACCGAAGTTCTTCGGCCAGAGCAAGGAAGGCAAAGAGGCCGAGCTGAACTACAAGCTGGGCACCCAGCTCCCCTACATCATGGTCGTCTCCCGGTTGGCCCACTACATCAAGGTCATCCAGCGGGAGAACATCGGCACCTGGAAGGATCGCAGCGATCTCGAAAAGGAGCTGAACACCTGGATCAACCAGTACGTCTCCGACATGGACGCCCCTTCCGCCGGGGTCAGGTCGCGCCGCCCCCTGCGCCAGGCCCAGATCGACGTCTCCGACGTCGAAGGCGATCCGGGCTGGTACAAGGTCGGTCTCAAGGTCCGGCCCCATTTCAAGTATATGGGCGCCTCGTTCACCCTGTCGCTCGTCGGCAAGCTGGACAAGGAATAACCTCGATAGAGTACGATCTTCATTCTCGTTAACGAAAGGAACAAAACCATGCCGATGCCAGCCCATCTCTCCCTCGAAGGGGCCAAACAAGGAAAGTTCAAGGGCTCCTGCACCATTCAGGGGCGCGCCGACACCATTCTGGTCCAGGCCATGGACCACACCGTCGAGATCCCCAAAAGCCCCCAGACCGGCCAGCCCACCGGCAAGCGGGTCCACATGCCGCTGATCGTCACGGCGGAGATCGACAAGGCCACCCCGCAGGTCTTCACCGCGCTCTGCTCCGGCGAGCAGCTCAAGACCGTCCAGCTCGATTTCTACCGGATCGACCAGAACGGCAGCGAGAAGCTCTACTACACCATCAAGGCGGAGAACGCCATCTGCGTCTCGGCCCACGCCTGGTTCCCCAACGCGCTGGAGGCCGCCAGCGCCAGCCTCGGCCACATGATCGACTACTCGTTCACCTACGAGAAGATCACCTGGACCTGGCAGGACGGCGGCATCGAGTGCACCGACTCCTGGAACGCGCCCAAGTAACGCCACGGGACCGCACGGGGGAGGGGAGCCCGCAGGGGCGCCCCTCCCCTTCATGACGAAAGGGGGAGGATGCGCGAAGAAAGACTGCTGGAGCGGATCGCCCGCTGGGAAGAGGGGGACGACCGGACCGGCGTCTCCGACACCGAGCGGCTGGTCACTTCCGTGGTGGAGCATCTGCGCCACATCCTCAACACCCGGCAGGGGAGCGCGTTGATCGACCCCGACTACGGCGTCCCCGAATTCACCAACCTGGTCGGCACCTTCGAGGCCGGCGAAGTCACCGACGTGGCCGCCGACATGGAGCGGATCATCCGCCGCTACGAGCCCCGGCTCTCGTCGGTGAAGGTCACCTTCGCCCCCAAGGAGAACGACAACCTGACCTTGCGCTTTTCCGTCTCCGGGGAGGTGCAGGCCGACGACCGGACCATCCCGCTGACCATCGAAACCGCCATCACCGCCGAAGGGCGGATCACCATCCGCCGCTGAACCGATGCTCAACCGATACTACGAACAGGAATTGGCCGGCCTGAAAGATCTGGCCGTCGAGTTCTCCCGCGCCCACCCGACGCTGGCGCCGCTGCTGGGGGGCGCCTCCACCGACCCGGACGTGGAGCGGCTCCTCGAAGGGGTCGCCTTCCTCTCCGGGCAGATCCGCCAGAAGCTGGAAGACGAATTTCCCGAAGTGGTCCAGACCCTGGCCCAGCTCTTCTTCCCCCACTACCTGCGCCCCATCCCCTGCGCCAGCGTGGTCGCCTTCTCCCCGAAGATGAAGCTGGACGCCAGCCTTGCTGTCGCCGCCGGAACCGAACTGGCTTCCGTCCCGGTGGACGGCGTTCGCTGCCGTTTCCGCACCTGTTTCCCCACCCGCGTCGATCCGATCCGGCTTACGGGGGCGCGGCTCGACCAGAGCCCCGGTCAGCCCGCCGCCGTCGAACTCGGCTTCACGCTGGAGGGGGTCGACCTGGTCACCTTCGCCCCCACCGACCTGCGCCTCTTCCTCTCCGGCGGTTACGCCGACGCCACCCGGCTCTACTATCTGCTGCAACGGTTCGTGAAGCGGATCGTCGTCGCCACCGACGGGGGGAGCCCCTTCGTACTGTCCCCCGCCGCCGTCCGCCCGGTCGGCTTCGCCTCCGGCGAGGAGCTGATCCCCTATCCGTCGCAATCGTATCCCGGCTACCGCATCCTGCAGGAGTACCTGGCCCTGCCGGAGAAGTTTCTGTTCCTCGACCTGACCGGCCTTGCCGAGTGGGAAGGGCGGGGGAACGGCGGACGCTTCACGGTCCGGTTCGAGCTTGCCGAAGTCCCCGACTGGACCCCCCCCGTCCGTCCCGACCAGTTCACCCTGCACGCCACGCCGGTGGTCAACCTTTTCACCACCGACGCCACTCCCATCTCGCTCGACCACCGGAAGACCGAGTATCCGGTCCGGGCCTCCGGCGCCGGTCCATCGCGCTACCCGGTCTACACCGTCGACCGGGTGATCGGTTTCCGCCAGGGGAGCGCCGGGCAGCGGGACTACGTCCCCTTCGAGATGTTCCGGGGAGGGGCCGTCGGCGCCAAGGGGGGCGCCTACCAGACCCGGGTCCGTCCCGCCCGGATCGGCGCCGGGATCGAAGTCTTCCTCGCCGTCGCCTACGGCGCCGACGAGCCGCTGGGCGTTCCCGAGACCCTCTCGCTGTCGGTCACCGTCACCGACGGCTCCGCCCCCGAGAGCCTGCGCCTCGGCGACATCAACGCCGCCACCGACA
>JADGCD010000065.1 GCA_015229165.1 Nitrospinota bacterium
GTCGGCCTGGCGCTCCTCTTCCCGCATCTGGGCGATCAGGTCGTCGGCCTTCTCTTCGGGGATTTCCGTCACCCCCGGTTGGGGGGTCGGTTCTGGACCGACCCCTTGCCGGAGTCGTCGCATCTCCTCGGCGATCTTGAGCAACTCTTCGTCGCTTTCCGGGGCGGGGGCGCTTTCGACCGCCATTTTCCGCTGGAAATCGACGGCGAGGAAATAGTTCTCCATCACCTTCCCGGCGCCCAGCGTGGCCTTGACCACCAGGTTGAACGACGGCGTCGCCACCGGCCCCGACGACTCGACCCGGATCAGCTTGGCCCCGGGGAGGGTCGGATGGTTGACGACGATCAGCGACAGGTCGTCGATGAAAGAGGGGCGTTTGGCGCCGACCTTGATGTAGTCGGCGACGTTCCCCAGCTCTACCTCCAGCCCCTCTTTCCCGTCGACAAAGGCCGGAATCCGGGCGGAGAACTGGCTCTGGTAGGAGCCGACCACCTCGATCTCGCCGAGGGAGAAGGCCGACGCCGTCAGGGGGGAGAGAAGAAGCGCCACCGCCGCCAGCCAGAGGGCCGGTCGAGCGCGAAGGGGAAGGGCCATGCGGTTGTAACGCTCCGAAAGGAAAGGGCGAACGTGACGCCGCGCCCGGTGGCGCGTTTCGGGGTATTGTATGCGCCCGGCGTCCTTTTGGCAATGCGGCGACCGGTCAGGGGGTGGCGTGGTCCTCCGGCGCGTCCCCCGCCAGCGACCGTCCGGTGATACGGTGGACGAGAGTGTCGAGCATCTTGTAGAGGGTCGGCGTCACCACCAGCGTCAGCGCCGTGGCGAAACCGAGGCCGTAGACCACCGCCGTGGCCATGGGGCCCCACCAGCCGGCCATTTCGGAATCGAAGACCCAGCGCATTTCGAGGAAGTCGAAGCTGACCTTGAGCATGATCGGCAACAGCCCCAGCATGGCGGTGACGGCGGTCAGCAGCACCGGGCGGGTGCGGGTCATCCCGGCCACGATGATCGCCTCGGTCCGGGACATCCCCTTCTGCCGCAGCTGGATGGTGTAGTCGAGCAGCACGATGGAGTTGTTCACCACCACCCCGGCCAGGGAGATGACCCCCATGCCGGTCATGATGACGCCGAACGGCGTCCCGGTGACCAACAGCCCCACCATGACCCCGATGAGCGACAGAACCACGCCGCTCATGATGACCAGCGGGGTGACGATCGAGTTGAATTCGAGGATGAGCGCGAAGGTGATCAGCAACGCCGCCCCCATGAAGGCTTCGGTCAGGAAGGTCTCCGACTCCTTCTGCTCCTTGTTGGCGCCGGTATAGTCGATCAGGTATCCCTCGGGAAGCTTCAGGGCGGCGGCCGCCTCGCGGACCGTGGCGAGACGCTCGTTGGCGTTGTAGCCGGGGGCGACGTCGGAGGAGACGGTGATGACCTTCTTCCGGTCGATGTGGGCGATATCCGAATAGCCCGACGCGGTGGTCACCTTCGCCAGCGACGTCAGCGGTACCACCTTCTCCTCGTGCCGGATGAAAAAGGAGGCCAACTCCTCTACCTGGTCACGCCGGTCGGCCCGGAAGCGGACCCGGATGTCGTACTCGTCCTCTCCCTCCCGGTAGGTGGAGGCCTTGGCGCCGTAGATGGCCGAACGGATGTAGCTGGCCACATCGACGGTGCGCAGACCGTAGCGGGCCGCCTGCTCCCGGTCGATGTCGATCCGCAGCTCCGGCTTTCCGGCGGAGTAGTCGTTCTTGACATCGACCAGCCCTTCGGTCGCCTTGAGGAGCCCCTCCACCTCGGCGGCGATCCGGGCCAGAACGGCGTAGTCCCGCCCCGAAATCTCGATGTTGACCGGGGCGCCGGTGGGGGGGCCGTTCTCCTGCGCCTCGATTTTCACGCTGGCGCCGACGATGGCCTCCTTGATCTTCTCCCGCAGCTCGGCTTCGACCTCGGTGGAGGGGCGGCTGCGCTCCTCGCGGTCGATGAAGTCGACGGCCACCCGGGCCTTGTGGCCGGGCCCCTCGCCGGCGCTCATGTCGAACATGTCGGTGGAGACGCCGACGTTGGTGACGTAGCTTTTCACGTCCGGATAGGCGGGGATGAACGATTCGGCCACCTGGGCCATTTTGTCGGTCATCTCCACCCGGGCGCCGGTGGGGGCTTCGATGTTGACGAAGATGGTGTTCGGGTCGAGCGCCGGAAAGAACTCCACCCCGTTCCCGAAGGCGCCGTAGAGGAACATGATCGCCACCAGCGAGGCGACGGCGGCGCCGAAGACCCGTCCGCTTTTGGCCAGGGCGTAGGTCAGGAACGCCTTGTAGCGGCGCATGAAGACCGAAAGATGTTCGTCGGCCCGTTCGGCGACGGCGACCCGGACCGTGCGGGAGGGACGCAGCAGCGTGGCGCACAACGTCGGGTTGATGACCACCGCCACGAAGAGGGACGACGAGAGGGTGACGATCACCGTCATGGGGAGGTAGAACATGAACTCCCCCATGATGCCGGGCCAGAACATCATCGGGAAAAAGGCGCACAGTGTGGTCAGGGTGGAGTAGAAGATGGCGCCCATGACCTCCCCGGTCCCGACGAGGGTGGCGTCCATGGGATCGCGCCCCTCTTCCATGTGGCGGAAGATGTTCTCCACCACGACGATGGCGTTGTCCACCAGCATCCCCAGCGCCAGAATCAGCGAGAAGAGGACCACCATGTTCAGCGAATAGCCCATCACCTTGAAGAGGAAGAACGACAGGAGCATCGACAAGGGGATGGAGAGCGCCACGAAGACCGCCACCTTGAGCCCGAGGAAGAAGAAGAGAACCCCCACCACCAGAATGAACCCGGTGATGACGTTGTTCTCCAGATCCTTGAGGAGGTTGCGGGTGTCCTTGGACTGGTCGGCGGTGATGGTGTAGGCGGTGGAGCGGGGGAGTTGGGGAATCTCCTCCTCCAGCAGGGCTTTGACGGCGTCGGTGACTTCGATGATGTTCTCGCCGGAGCGTTTCTTGACCGACAGGGAGATGGTGTCGGTCCCGTTGAGGCGGGCCACGGTGGCCACGTCGGCGAAACCGAAGCGGACCTCGGCGATGTCGCGCATGTAGATCGGGCGGCGGGCGTCCGACTTGACCACCAGGTCGCGGATGATCATCGGATCTTTGAACTCGCCGGGAACCCGCACCAGATACTTGTAGTCGCCGATGTCGATGGCGCCGCCGGGGATGGTGACGTTTTCCTTGGTGATGACGTCGACCACGTCCTTGATGGAAAGGCCGTAGTAGAGGAGCCGCTCGGGGTCGAGATCGACTTGCACCTCCCGCGAAAGCCCCCCGGCCAGCGCCACCTCCAGCACGCCAGGGATGGCCTCCATCTTGTCCTGCAGATTCTCGGCGATCTGCTTGAGGCGGACGAGGCCGTACTCGCCGGAGAGGTTGACGATCATGATGGGGAAGTTGGAGAAGTTGATCTCCTGCACCATCGGTTCGTCGGCGTCGGCGGGGAGGTTGGGCTTGGCGATGTTGACCTTGTCCCGCACCTTCTGGATGGCCGCGTCGATGTCGACGGACGGGTCGAACTTGACGGAGATGACGCTCATCCCCTCTTTGGAGGAGGAGCGCATCTCCTCCACGTTTGCGAGGTTCTTGAGCTCCTTTTCGATCTCGTTGGTGACCAGGCTCTCCATGTCGGCGGGGGAGACGCCGGCGTAGGGGGTGGAGACGATGACCATGGGGATGGTGATGTCGGGGCTGGCCTCGCGCGGGAGGGTGACGTAGGAGTAGGTCCCGACGATCACCAGGAAGACGATCAGGGTGTAGACCGCCACGTAGTTCTTGAGCGCAAGGCGGGTGAGCCACATGGCCGGTTACTCCACGATCAGGACTTTGTCGCCGTCCAGCAGCGACCGGTGCCCCGTCACCACCAGCCGGTCGCCGGGGGAAAGGCCGCTGTCGACCAGCGCCTCCTCCCCGGTGTGGTCGGCTACGGTCACCAGTTTCTGCCGGGCGATCCCCTTGTCGTCGACCACGAAGACGGCGTGGGCCTCGGGAAGCTCCAGCACGGCGGTCTGCGGGATCAGCAGGGCGTCGGGAATCTCCTTGCGCACGAAGGTGGCCTTGGCGCTCATCTCCGGGCGCAGCCGTCCGGCGGGGTTGGGCAGGGAAAGCTCGCAGGCGAAAACCCGGGCCCGGGGGTCGACTTCGGGGGAGAGGAAGACCACCGCCCCTTCGTAGCGTTCGTCGGGGAATGCGTCGAAGACGACGGTGGCCTTTTTCCCCACGGAGAAGTCGGCCACGGCGGTCTCGGGGACGCCGACGGAAAGTTTCATCGGGTCGGTGGCGACGATCCGGGTCAGCTCCACGCCGGGAGAGGCGATGGCGCCCACCTCCAGCGGGCGGCTGACGGCGATCCCGGCCAGCGGCGCCCCGATCCGGTAGCGGGCCAGGGTCGCTTCGGCCCCGTCGAGCCGGGCCTGGGCCTGCGCCAGGGTGAGCCGCCGGTTGTCCAGCTCGAAGGGGGAGACGTCCCCTTCGACCTTGGCCAGCGCCGAAAGCTTGTCCAGCTCCAGCGCCGCCATGTCCCGGGCGGCCCGGGCCTGGGCGGTTTCGGCGGCCATGGCCCGGTCGTCGAGCCGGACGAGCGGGGCGCCCTTCTTCACGGTGGCCCCCTTCTCGAAACCGAGGGCGGCCACTTTTCCGGCCACCTCGGCGGTGACGGTCACTTCGGCGGACGGCTTGGCGGCGCCGGGAAGCGTCAGCTTCTGCCGGAAGAGGGTGGGGGCCAGCGTGATCACTTTCACCCGGACGCTCTTCCGGTCGGTGACGGCCGCCTGCGGGGCGTCGTCGCCCGCGCAGGCCGAAAGGGCAAGGCCGACCGCGAGGGTCAGGGCCAACAGGGGGCGGGGGTCACTCATACTTCAGTTCGTCTCCGGTGGCGATGCGCAACCGCTGGCGGGCGGTCATGTGTAGGGCCAGGGCGCGGCGGTGATCGATGGTGGCCCGGGTCAGGGCCACCTCGGCGTCGAGCAGTTCGATCTGGGTCAGAAGGCCGAGGTCGTACCGCTGGCGCGCGATCCGCCAGCTCTCGTCGGCCAGGGCGACGTTGGCCTCCTGGCTTTGGACGAACGATTCGGCGTGGCGCAGCTCGTCCACCGCCTGCCGGGCCTCGATGACCGCCTGTCGGCGGAGGTCTTCGTAGTCGATCCGGGCCAGGTCCCGGTCGACGATCTTCTGTTTGACGACGGACGATTTCTCGAACCCGTCGAAGAGGCTCAACTCGACGCTGATCCCGGCGTTCCAGTCGCGGATCCACCCCTCCTGCGCCTGAATGCCCCCCTTCTGTTCGTTCCAGTGGTAGCCGCCGAAGGCCTTCACCGACGGCATGAGGCCGGAGCGGGCCTGGTCGACCCAGGCGTCGGCCATGGCGACGTTTTCCTTCGCGGCGGCCACCTCTCCCCGGCGAGTCAGGGCCGCTTCGATGGCGGTCGCCTCGTCAGGGGCCAGCGGGGCGAAGGTCAGGGCGCCGTCGAGGGTGACCGGGCGGGTCGGGTCGGCGCCGATCTGGTCCACCAGGGCCATCACCGCCGCGGTGTGGGCGTTCCGGGCCTCCAGTAGCGCGGCGTCGGCGGCCGCCAGGCTGGTCTTGACCCGCATGACGTCGTAGCGGGTGGCCAGCCCCACCCCCTGCCGTTTCCCGGTGGCGTCCAGCAGGTCGGCGATCCGTCCCCGGGCCGCTTCGAAGACGGCGATGGCCTCGCGGGCGTAGAGGGCCTGATAGAACCGGATGCGGGCGACGGCGTCGGCGGCCAACCGGGCGGCCCGCAACTGGTGGGCGGCCCCCTCCTGCATCTGTTCGGAGCCGCGCAACCCGGCGCCGACGGAGCCGGAGAAGAGCCACTGCTCGGCGGTGACGGCCAGCGTCCCCTGCTCGTCGGGGGAGAGTTTGAACCGCTGGCCGAAGATTTCGCTTTCGGGAACCTCGCCGAAGCGGGTGTAGGTCCCCTTGAAGGAGAGGTCGGGCAGGGCCAGGCCGATGGCCTGCGCGCGCAGGGCGTCGGCCTGCGCGGCCCTCAACCGGGCCCGTCGCACGGGGCTGGCCTGCTCGAGGGCCAGCGCCACGCATCGCTCCTCGGTGAGGGCCAACGGCCCCTCGCCGCCGTCGGCCCGGGCGAAGGGGGCGAGCGCCAGCAGGACGAGGGTCGCCGCCACGGCTCGCAGGGGGGTGTTACGCGACGGTCGCATGCTCCGGCTCGCAGTGAATGGAGGAGGTGATCTTCTTGATGGTCTCGACGTAGGCCCAGACGTCGACGGTCGGGTCGACCGCTTTCTGGACCAGCAGCCCGTCGAAGAAGGAGATCAGGATCCGCCCGAAACTGTCGGGGTCGATGTCGGGTTGGAAGTAGCCGGCCTTCTGGCCGTCCCGCAGGAAGCCGCCGAAGACCTGCTCGTAGGCTTTGAAGGTCTCGCTCTGCATGGTCCGGACCCGCTCGTTGCGGAAGGTCTCGGCCCAGATTTCGATGTTCAGCTTGGCCGGATGCTGGTCGAACTCGTCGATCATCCGGAAGAAGGCGTCGACGAGCTGGTCGAGGAAGACTCGGTAGTTTTCCACGCCCTGGCGCATCTGTCCGATCATCCGGATGCTGTTGTTACGGTTCTCTTCGGAGATGGCCTTGATGATGTCGTCTTTGCTGGCGAAGTAGCGGTAGACGGCGCCGGGGGAGAGGTCGGCTTCCTTGCAAATGTCCTGCATGGTGGAAAGGTGGAACCCTTTCCGGTAGAAGCAGGCGGCGGCTGCGTCGAGGATCTGCTGGCGGCGGGCGTCGAGATGGGCCTGGCTGACTTTGGGCATACGTCGTTGTCGGTCCTTTCACCACGTTCGGCTTGGAGCCGATCTGTAAAGTGTACGGCACGGGCCGTTTGTGTGAGAGAAGAATATCACAAAGCGGACGCTCGTTCTTTATGGCGTTGCGGGGGACTTCCGGCGGGTATGCGGATGGTTTTGCGTTGCGAAGGGTTTTCTGCTATCTTCGTATCCTTCTTCGGGCGCCCGTAGCTCAGCTGGATAGAGTGCCGGATTCCGGTTCCGTAGGTCGCAGGTTCGAATCCTGCCGGGCGCACCACCGGCCACCGGGCCGGGGCGAGTTTCCTCACGTTATCGCAATAGCGCGTCTTCGTACCCCCGTTGGTTGAACTGGTTTCCGTTCCGGGGGTACTTCGCCGCACAGCCCTCGACAGGTTAAGGCGATCCTAATGTCGTCCAGTCGGACGCACCACAGGCGAATGCCTGTTCTCTTCCCGACTCTCACTGGTCAGGGCGGCGTCTTCGCCGCCTGAGCATTGACCGGTCAAGACCGTTCCAAGATCATCCTGCCGGGGCGCCCTTCCGGTTTTTCGCGTCGCGGGGGGGGAAAGGGGAAGACGGGTGGGGTATACTCGAAAGAGATACCGCATGGTGAAGAACCGATGGAATCCCCCTCGACCAAGGACCCGCTTCTGCTGATCGGCGTCGATGTCCGGTCTTTGGCGAGGAACGCCATCCTCCACCGGCGCGACTTCGTCCTCGCCGACCGGTTCGGCGACGCCTCCCTCGCCCGCCGGGGGGAGTGCCACACCCTCGGACGCGCCTATGGGGGGGAGTCGCTCACCCGTGGGCTGGCCGACCTGGTCCGGGGGCGACACGCCGAAGGGGTGATCTACGGCGCCGGGTTCGAGAACGATGTCCTGACCCTCTCCCGGTTGGGCGAGGTGGGCCCCCTGCTCGGTTGCTCCCTTGAGACGGTGCGCAAGACCCGCGACCCCGAATCGCTGATCCGGGCCTCCCGGGCCTGGAGCTTCACCTACCCCGACATCCGCTACAAGCGCCAGGATCTCGACACCGACAGCCGCTGGCTGACCAAGCCTTTCGCCGGACTGTTCGGCGACGGTATCCGGTTCGCCGACGCGGAGGAGGGGTTGCGCCCCGGCGTCTTCTACCAGCGGCACGTTCCCGGTTTCTCCTCGTCCGCGTTGGTGGTCTCCGACGGATCGGAAGCGTTCCTCCTCGGCGTCGTCGCCAACATCGCCGCCGACCCGGTCTACGGCGCCGAGGGGTTCCAGTACGTGGGGGGCATCTATCCCCACCCCTTCGCCGCCGAGATGGGGGCCGCCGTCACCAACATGGCCGACGCCCTCACGCTGGAGTTCGACATCCGTGGGCTCTGGGGGTTCGACTTCATCTACCACGGCGGGGTGACGCTGGTGATGGTGGAGCCCCGCCCCCCGGTGGGGTTGGAGCTGATCAACATGGCGACGTGGAACGACCTGCTGGGGATGCATACGGACGCCCTGACCAGCAAGAGCAGCAACCACATCATCGACCCCGGCCCGGCGGGAACCTCCTACGGCTTCGCCCGGGTGCGGGCCGCCGAGGAGCTGATCTTCTCCCACGGCGAACGGTGGGCCGAACGGGGCGCCCTCGACCTTCCCGCCGACGGGGAGAGCGTGCGCGCCGGACAGCACCTTGCCACCCTCACCGCCCGGGGGAAGAGTTACTCCGTCGTCCGGGACGACCTGCGCCAGCAGGCGCTTCTCCTTTCCCGGGAGTTGGGGGTGGCGGTCGCCTCCTCCCGCTAACCCTGTTCCCCGGAGCGTCCCATGGAGCCGTTTGTCTACCAGAACCCGACGAAGCTGATCTTCGGCGAAGGGAAGCTGGACACCGTTGGCGACGAAGCGAAAGCCGCGCTGGGGGAGCGGATTCTGCTGGTGGCCGGAAAAGGGTCGGCCCGCAGGAGCGGACTTCTCGCCCGGGTGGAGGAGTCCCTGAAAGCCGTCGGCCTCGGCGTGACCCTTCTCGAAGGGGTTGACCCCAACCCCCGCATCGACACGGTGCAGGAAGGCGTCCGGCTGGTCCGCCGCGACCGGCTGACCGGGTTGCTGGCGGTCGGCGGGGGGAGCGTCATCGACTGCGCCAAGGGAATCGCCTTGGCCGCCCCCCACGACGGCGACCCGTGGGACTTCTACTCCCGCGCCCGGACGGCGACGAAGGCCCCCCTTGCGTTGGGGACGGTTCTGACGCTGGCCGCCACCGGGTCGGAGGCCAACGGCAACAGCGTCGTCTCCCGTCCCGCCACGGGGGAGAAGCGGGCTCTCTACCATCCCGGTCTCTTCCCCCGCTTCTCGATTCTCGACCCGGTTCTGACGGTCACCACCCCCCCCGACCAGACCGCCTACGGGATCGTCGATATCCTGAGCCACGTCTACGAGCAGTACTTCCACCGGGTACCGGAGACCCCCCTTTCCGACGGCATCGCCGAGACCGTGATGCGCACGGTCATCGAGGCCGCCCCGAAGGTCATGGCCGATCCGGGCGACCGCGCCGCCCGGGGGGCGCTACTCTGGTCGTCTACCGTGGCGCTGATGGGGCTGGTGAAGGCCGGCGCCCGGGGCGACTGGAGCTGCCACATGCTTTCGCACGAGCTGTCGGGACGCTACGACACGCCGCACGGCGGGGCGTTGGCGGTGGTCTTCCCGGCGTGGATGCGTATCGGGTGCAAGGAGAACCTCCCCCGGTTCGTCCGGTTCGCCAACCGGGTATGGGGAATCGCGGGCGACGGGGAAGGGGCCGCGCTGGCAGGGATCGAAGCGATGGAGCGGTTCTACACCAACACGCTCAAGGTGGGGATACGCCTGTCGGACTACGGTATCGGCGCCGACCGGATCGACGAGATGGCCCGCGCCGGGGCTGCGCAGAACCCGATGTTCCCCCTCTTTCGTCTCTCGGAAGAAAACGTCGCCCGCCTCTTCCGCTCGGCTCTCTGATCAGTCGGCCCGCCCCTTGGTCAGCCACCGGGCCTTGGTCGAATCGACGATCGACCGCTGGCAGATGGCCACCACCCGATCGAGATCGTCGGTGGCGACGATCGCCTGATAGTCGGTCCGGTCGATGTAGCCCGACGCCAGCGTCTTGTCCCTGAGCCAGGTCAGAAGCCCCTCCCAGTAATCGACCCCCACCATGATGATCGGGAAGGGGAGCATCCGCTGCGTCCGGGTCAGGGTCAGCGCCTCGAACAGCTCGTCGAAGGTTCCGAACCCGCCGGGGAAGATGACGAAAGCCTGCGAATATTTGATCAGCATCACCTTGCGGACGAAGAAGTGCTTCAGCGTGATC
>JADGCD010000066.1 GCA_015229165.1 Nitrospinota bacterium
TTGCTGGTTCCGGTGGCGTTGGTGGCGACGACCCGGTAGTGATAGGTGGTTCCGCAGGTCAGACCGGTCAACGAAGCGGTGACGCCGGTGTCGCTCCCGCTATCGGCCAAAGGCGATTGATCGGCGGCGACGGTGGCTCCGTAGGCGTTGGTCTCGCCGTACTCGAAGGTGACGGTGGTGGCCCCCCCGTTATCGGGGTTCACGGTTCCGTTCATCGTGGCATCCCGGCGGGTGACGCCGGTGGCGGCGTCGGTGGTGACGACGGGCGCGCCGGGCGTAATGAACGTGGCGGTAACGCTCTTGTCGGCGGCGATGGCGTTCAGTACGCAATGCCCCGTCCCCGAGCAGGCGCCGCTCCAGCCGGTGAAGTTCACCCCCACGCCGGGGATGGCGGTCAGGTCCACCGAGTCCCCTTCAAAAACCGTGTCGCTACAGGTGGCCCCGCAGGCGATGGTGAATCCGGCCAGCCCCCCGTTGTCGAAGACGCTGCCGCTCCCGTTCTTAGTGACGCTGACCGTCGGCCATTTCGCCTCGTACGCCCCGATGTCGCACGCGCTCCCCTGCGGACGGGCGGTCCCCCGCTGGTCGGTGGTCACCGTTCCACCGGAACAATCCCCGGTGTCGAGGGCGGCGGAGCCGGATAACAAAGCATGGGTCTGGGTCGAGCCGCCATTGTTGGCAAGGGCCCCCAGGTTGGCCAACGCCGAACCGCTGATGTCCCCCACGCCACCGAAGGGGCACGTCCCGTCGTCGTCGAGGTTGTAGCCGTTGGAGGTGATAGTCCCCCCCGTGATATTGCAAGCGTTACCGGTATTGCCGGTGACAATGGTGTTGGAGACCGTTATCGCCCCATTTCCGGCATAGATACCGTACCTACTGCTCCCGGTAACCGTGGTGTTCTTGATGGTCATCGTGGAGGCGTTGGAGATGTCGCCCACGGCGTTGTTCTGGATGGTGTTGCCCGAAAAGGTGGAGTTGGTGATGACGCAGCTCCCCACAGAGTTCATGAGGGAGCCGTAGACGTTCGCCGTATTTCCGGAAAAGGTGGAACGGTCGATGGTGAGCGTTCCACCCCCCACGTTATAGATGCCGCTCATTCCAACGTTGCCGCCGAGCGCCGTGTTGCCGCTGACGGTGACGTCGGTCAGCGTGAGGGCGCCGCCGTTGTTGTAAATGGCCCCGGCGTATGTAAACGCCACCGTAACCGCGTTGCCGCTGAGGGTGACGCCGGTGAGGTCGAGCGTCCCGGAATTGTAAATACCTCCACCGTCTCCGGGCGACGAGCCGTTTTGGATGGTGACGTCGCTGATCGAAACGGTGACCCCCACCGCGACATGCATCACCCGGTCGATGGCGCCGCCGTCGATGAAGGTGGTCGAAGCTCCGGCGCCGGTGAGGGTGACGCTGGCCAAGAGGTCGAGGTCGCCGGTGGCGTTGAGATCCTCTCCCCCCCCCGCAAGGGCGTTGGTGTAGGTTCCGGCAGGCAGGTTTATGGTGTCACTCGTTCCGTATGCCGCGCCGGTGGCGACGCAGGCGCTGGCGTTCGCCCCGCCGTTGACGGAGTCTATGGCCCCCCGCAAGGTGCAGGCGCTACCGGTCAACCCGTCATCTACCTCGGTCACGGCGATGGTGGCGGCATAGGCGTCGCCAGCGATCATCATGTGCAGAAACAATATGTTTAACGCAATCACCATCAAGGCTGCGCCGCGACCGAATCGACAAATATCGAAACAAAACGTTACCATCTGCGCGCATCCTTTTGAAATATGGCGAATAATCTTTTTATTCTAACAAGAATTGGATAAAGAATGGCGAGCGTTTAATAAAGATTTTTGTTATTATTTTGCCACAAACGGGCGCGGGCGCCATTCCTTGGCGCTGGGGCCGTGTCCGAATCGGATGGAACGAATAGGGGAGCCTTTGTGGGCAGACACGACCGGTTTGGCCTTACCCCCCCATCGACCAATCCGCAGGACCACCAGCGAGAGCCGGTCAGCATGGAGAACGGTTCGTTCGCTCTCCCGCTGGAGGGGGTCGAAGGTTTCGCCCATATCCGTTTCATCGACCTCTCCCCCGTCGGTTCCTTCTCCTCCGTCTCCATTCCGGCCGGGTTCGACCGCCCCTTCTCGTACCGGGCGACACGGGACGATCCGGAGTGGCAGATCTCGCTGATTATCTCGACCCTCGGCAGCGAAAACATCCGCCTGCCCGGGGTTCCCGAAATGGGACTTTTCCCCTCTCCCGGGCTCCAGGCGCTGGCGGTCTCGGCGGGGGAGGCGATCCTGGAATATGACGCCCCCGAGGGATTCTCGTCGGTGGCGGTGGCCGCCTCCCTCGACTGGGTCGTCGAGAACCTGGGGCTGGAGACGGCGCCCGAGGCGTTGCGCCCCTTTCTGGAGCGGCGGGCGTTCGACCGGATGCGGCGCTGGGATCTGGCCTACACCCCGGCGGCGATGCGGCTGCGGCGGGATTTGGAGAACAACCCCTATCAGGGGACGTCGGAGATCCTCTTCCTGCAGGCGCGGATCATCGACGGGGTGGTGGAGTTCTACGAACAGCTTTCAGGCGGCGGGGAGACCGACGCCCCGCTGGGCGTGAAAGACAAGAAGCTGGCGCTGGAGGCCCGGGAGATATTGGTGGCAGCCGCCGACGCCCCCCCCGACCTGCCGACGCTGGCCCGGATGACGGGAACCAACGCGAAAAAGCTGACCGCCCTCTTTCGGACCCACTTCGGGGTCACCCCGTTCGCCCTCTTGCAGGAGCATCGGCTCGACATGGCCCGGGCCCGCCTGAACAGCGGGGCGTTGAACGTCACCGAAGCGGCCCGACAGGCGGGCTACAACCACCCGAGCAGCTTCATCGCCGCCTACCGGAAACGGTTCGGCGAAACCCCCGGCGGGAAATCGGAGAAGGCATGAAAAAGGGCCGACCAGTGTGGTCGGCCCTCGTACGGTGGGCGTTGGTCAGGCCTTGAGGTTGACGGTCCCGCCGCCGGAGATGTTCTGGTCGCTCCCTTCGCCCCCTTTGGAGCCGTCGGAGCCCTTCTCCCCCAACCCTTCGGCGTCGGCAGGCGCGCCCGAGGCGGCGCCTTTGGTAAAGACGTCCTTCACCTTCACCTGGGAGGCTTCGAACGCGGCGGCGGCCGATTTCTTTGCGCTCGACGGATCGCCCCCCCCCTCCCCGCCAAGAAACTTGACCTCCTTGTTGGCGGCGTCCTGCTCCGCCGTCGGGTCGGAGGTGGCGCCGAAGATGGGGGTCTCTTTGGGGGCTTCGTCCGGTTTCGCCTTGGCCGGGTCGTACAGGTACTGGTCGTACTCTTCGTGAACCTTGGCCATGTTGGCCTGGAACCGGACCTGGCTGGTGATCGACATGAACTTGGTGGCGGCGAAGTCGTACGGCTCCCGGGAGAAGCCGATGCGGGGCCGCCCGTAGCTGTCGTACTGCTGGGTGAAGTGGATCTCCTTGTGGTTCACCTGCCGCCCCTCTTCCTGGGTGGCGATGACCTCGTGCTGCTTGGCCGGGTCGGAGAGAATCTCCATCTCGACGGAGCCACCGGCGGCGGGGGCGTTGCCGCCGTTATAGGCGACCTTGTTGAACTGGGCGGTCAGACCGTTGGTCCCCAGGCTCCCCTGCGCGATGTTCTGGCCGTTCCCTCCGGCGGTGACGGACTCGTCGCTCCCCGGCAACGGGACGGCTCCGGTCTGTCCGCTTCCCGGCAGCGGCGCGGCCTCCCCCCCTTTGCCGCCGCTTCCCAGCGTCGGCAGCGGTTCGCCCCCTTTGCCTCCCCCCATCACCTGCGCTTCGGTATTGAGTTGGAACTCGACCCGTTTATGCGGTTTGGGGATAAAGATGGCCTGCTCCGCAATGGAGGGGGCCACCTTGGCTTTGCGGGAAGCGATACCAGAGCGGTGGAAGTCGGCTCCCCCCGCGAATTTGGCGCTCGGTATTCCCATACTCATGACAGATACCTCCAACATCCGTGTTAGACCTGAATTCGACCATCGAATCCGTGGAGTCCGCATCGTCTGCGAACCGGCTGGTCGGCGTCCTTGCCAACTTGATTACTTAACGGTACCGGAGGGGCAAACCTTTAGCCTCGAACGGGTCTTTCTGGCGCCTTTATTATCAGCGCCTTGCGGGCATGCTACCGGAGATACTTCAAGAATTCGCTCTCACTGGACAGTACCATAGTGGAACGGTCCTTCATGCTGTTCCGATACGCCTCCAGCGAGCGCAGGAATTCGTAGAACTTCTCGTCCTTGCCGTAGGCGCGGGCGGTGATGGTGATGGCCGAGGCTTCGCCGTCGCCGCGAAGCTTCTGCTCTTTTTCGTAGGCCTCGGCCAGCAGGATGGTTTTCTCCTTGTCGGTCCCGGCCCGGATCTTCTGGGCCTCTTCCTTCCCCTCCGAGCGGAACTTGTTGGCGATCCGCTTCCGCTCGGCCTGCATCCGGTCGAAGACCGAGCGCATGTTGGCCTGCGGCAGGTCGGCCCGCATGATCCGGACGTCGACGATCTCGACCCCCATGTCGAGGGCCTTGATCTTCTCGTTGGAACGGACGGTGACCTGGCGCATGACGTTGGCCCGCTCTTCGGACACGATCTGGGAGAGGTCGAGGGCGCCGAAGTCCTGGCGCAGCTCGGAGTAGATGATGTCCCGCAACCGGTCCCGGGCCACGCTGGTGGTTCGGGCGCGCTGATAAAACTTTTCCGGGTCGGTGATCCGCCATTTGGCGAAGTTGTCAACCACCAGGGTCCGTTTGTCCTTGGTCACCACCTCGGTTGAGGGGATGTCGTGGTCCAGCAGGCGGGTGTCGTAGAGGATGACCTCCTGCACCATGGGGGTCTTGAAGTAGAGCCCCGGCAGGGTGACGGCTTTGACGAACCGGCCAAACTGGGTCACCACCGCCTGGCTGTTCTCCCGAACGATAAAAAAGGCGTCCTGCCCCACCAGAAGAATCACCAGCGCCGCCACGGGAACCAGAATCTGCGCCGCTTTTTTCATCATTTCGCCACCTCCACCTTCTTGCCGTCCAGATTGAGCAGCGGCAGGACCGACCGGACCGACGGATCGACGACGATCTTGTCCACCCCGGCCAGCACCTCTTCCATCATCTCCAGCGAGAGCCGCTTGCGCGTGATGGCGGGCGCCTTGGCGTATTCGATCTGCTGGGCCTCGAACCGCTGGGCGTCACCGCTGGCCTTGGCCACTTTCTCCGCCTTGAAAGCCTCGGCGTTGGCGATGATCTGGGCCGCCTGCCCCCGCGCTTCGGGGATCACCGAGTTGCGGTACCCTTCGGCCTCCCGGATGAGCCGGTTCTTGTCTTCCTCGGCGTTGTTGACGTCGCGGAAGGCCTCCCGCACCTGCTCGGGGGGATGGACGTCCTGCAACTGGACCTGCTTGACGGTGATGCCGGCCTTGTATTTGTCGAGAGTCGCCTGCATGAGGATAAGAACCTCCGACTCCACCTTGCCCCGTCCGACGGTCAGGACGTCGTCGATGTCGGTGTTCCCCACCACTTCCCGCAACGCCGCCTCGGCCACCGCCTTGACGGTGGAATAGAGCCCCATGTCCGCCAGCACCCCTTCCCGGTCGGCCACGGAGAAGAGGAACGCCGCCGGATCGTTGATCCGGTACTGGACCGACATCTGGATGTCGACGATGTTGGTCCCCATGGTCAGCATGAGCCGTTCCTTGCCCAGCTCCTCGCCGGAGGCGCCGACCCCGGCGGTCCGGTAACCGACCTCCACCCGTTTGATCTCTTCGGTGGTCACCTTGATAACCATCCCGATGGGGGACGGCGGCGCCCAGCCGAGACCGGGGCCGCTGGTCTTGGTGTGCTTGCCGAAGATCATGACCACCGCCTGCTCTTGCAGCTCCACCCGGTAGAGACCGGTGGCCAGCCAGATGCCCAGCGCCGCCAGCAACGCCCCGACCACATGGTAGGGGCGGATGGGGGGGAACGGAAGCTTGTCCATATTGAAGTCGGGGATCTTGTCGAACCCCCCGGAGCCGCCGGGGGCGCCGCCCCGCCGTTTGTCATCCCATCCCATGTGGCGTCCGTCCTTTTGGTAAAGATAGAGGGTCAGTATAGCAGGTTGGCGGGGGGATGCGGAAAGGCGAACGGCGCCTGCGGATGTCGGCGTCACGCTCCCCTTTCCGCCCCGGCGCAAGGCGGCGCGCGCTATCTATGACCGATCGACGCCAGGAAAGCCGTCGGGTTACGGGCGCCCCGCCTCTTCCAGCTCCTCGGCCCGCTTCTCGTTGGCGTCAACCACCCCGGTGAGGCCCTTCTGAAGATCGACGGTAACGGTGGCGTCGCCGACGGCGCCGACCGCTTCGGCCCGCTCCCGGACGGAAACGGCCTCTTCCGGAACCGGGGGCGGGGGCGCCTGTTTCTCGGTGCAGGCGGCCGGGACGAGGAGCAGCGGGGCAAGGAGGGAGAGGGTGAGGCGTCGCATGAGGTTTCTCCGTGGTTTACCTCATCATGGCGCCTTTCGCCCCTACGGTAAACAGGCGCCCCCGTCGCGTCCGCCCCCCGGTTTTGCTATACTGTCGGCTCCTTCCCGCGCCGTGCGGGGAGAAAGACGTTCGTTTTCATCATTACGGAACCTATGGCTACCACCTATCTCGACTTCGAAGAGCCGATCGCCCTGCTCGAATCGCAGATCGAGGCGCTGCGCGACAAATCGCGCGAGTCGGGGGTCGATGCGTCGGCGGAGATCAAGAAGCTCCACAAGAAGGTCAACAAGCTTCGGCAGGAGACTTTCTCGGGCCTCTCGAGCTGGCAGCGGACCCGGCTGGCCCGGCACCCTGCCCGCCCCTATACGCTCGACTACATCAACGCCTTCGTCTCCGACTTCGTGGAGCTGCACGGCGACCGGCTCTTCGCCGACGGGGTCTCCATCGTGGGGGGCTTCGGCACGATGGCCGGACGGCGGGTGATGATTATCGGCAACCAGAAGGGGCGCGACCTGAAGGAGCGCCAGCGGCGCAACTTCGGCATGGCCCAGCCGGAAGGGTACCGCAAGGCGCTGCGCCTGATGAAACTGGCGGAGAAGTTCCGCCTGCCGGTGATCACGCTACTGGACACGCCGGGCGCCTATCCGGGGGTCGGGGCGGAGGAGCGGGGGCAGTCGGAGGCGATCGCCCGCAACCTGATGGAAATGTCGAAACTGCGGACGCCGATCATCTCGGTGGTCATCGGCGAAGGGGGTTCCGGCGGTGCGCTGGCCATTGGCGTGGCCAACCGGGTCATGATGATGGAGTATTCCGTCTATTCGGTCATCTCGCCGGAAGGGTGCGCGGCCATCCTCTGGAACGACTGCAACGCTGTGGAAGAGGCGGCCGCCGCCCTCCAGGTGACGGCGCCCGACCTGCTGCGGCTCAAGATCATCGACGAGATCGTCAAGGAGCCCCCCGGCGGCGCCCACCGGGACCCGGCGCTGGCCGCGTCGATCCTCCGCCGGGCGTTGCGGCGTCATCTGGAGGAGCTGTCGGCCCTCACGCCGGACGAGCTGGTGAAACAGCGGCGCAAGAAGTTCCGCGACATGGGGCCGGTGGCCCCGTAGGGTCTTTTCACCCTCACGACAACGATGAGAAGAGCCGATTTCAAGGGGGGGCCGGGAGACGCGGACGCCCTTTTCGCCACGGTTCTCACCGGACAACTGGGAATAGCCGACAACAACGGCTGGCCCCGGATCGTCCCGGTCAACTTCGTCTGTCACAATGACCGTATCTATTTCCACGGCGCGCGCGACGGGGAGAAGTTCGCTCTTTTCGCCGGCAGACCGAAAGTCTGCTTCAGCGTCTACGATGAGTTTTCGTACATCCCCTCCACGTGGCGCTCCCCCCTCTTGGCCTGCCCCGCATCGGTCTACTACCGGTCGGCCCATGTACGGGGAACCGGCTCGCTGGTGGAGGATCTCGCCGAGAAAGGGATCGTCACCCAAAAACTGATGGAGAAAATCCAGCCGCAAGGGGGACATGAACCGGTGAGCGCCGATTCCCCCCTCTACCGGAAAGCGCTCGACGAGGTGGCCATCTTTCGAATCGATCCGGTGGAGATCACCGTCAAGGTGAAGTTCGGCCAGAATCTTTCCGCCGACACGCGGCGCGACATCGCCCGGAGGCTGCGCGACCGGGCCGACCGTGGGGACATCGAAACAGCCCAGGTCATCGAACGCACGCTGCGACCGTAACCGTCCCGTCGGGGAAAAGCGGGGGGCGTCGGCGAACGTTTCGCCACGGCATGGCGGTCATCCCCCAATAGGCTGTTCTTGAGGCCAGCCAAGAGGAGGCGGCGAAGACGCCGGTGAGTCACGTAAACGTTGGCGCCCCGAGCCCCTTCGGTCATCCCCTTTTCGCGCTGGCCTTCTCGCTGGCCGTCGGCGTCGTCGTCGGCAGGGGGGAGTCGCCCGTGGCGATTCTCCTGATGGGGGGACTATTCCTCTACACTCTGGCCCCCCTTGACCGGCCACGGCGCGGCGTCTTGGGGCTTGCCTTTCTTGTCGGCGTCGGGCTGATCCTCATGAGCGACCGGGAGCCCCCCCGTCTGCCGGACGGATACGACCGGGCGAGTGTCGCCACCTTCACCGTCATCGCCACCGAGACCATCCGGGACGACGCCGCCCGCTATCAGGTCACCATGACCACCCTCGACGGACGCCCGGTAACGCCGGTCACGCTGCGCCTCTCCCTGCGGCGGCGACTCTGGCCCCCGCTCCTGCTGCCGGGGGACCGGATGACGATGACCGCCCCCCGGATCGTCACGGCCCGGGGGAGCCGCAATGTCGGCTTGTTCGATTATGAAGAGTGGCTGGCCGCCCGGGGGATCGCCGGACTCCTCTATCCCCGGCGGGAGTCGACCCTGACCGTTGACGGCGCCGACACCCACTGGCGGCGTCCGCTGGAAATCCTGAAAAACCGGATGCGGGAACGGCTCGCCTTCGACGACTCCCGGATCACCGCCGTGGCCTGGGCCACGCTGCTGGGGGATACGGGGCGGATCGACCACGCCACCCGCGACTCTTTCTCCCGTTCGGGACTGGCCCACATCCTGTCGGTGTCGGGACTCCACGTCGGCTTCGTGGCCACGGCCCTGTACGGGACGGCGCGCCTCCTGCTCTTCTTCCCGGCATGGCGCTGGCGACGCCGCTGGGCCGAGTCGGGAGCGCTCATCACCGTGGCGGCAGGGATCGCGCTGGTCGGCGCCGTCGGCTACGGTCTTCTGACCGGCCCCCAGTTTCCCGCCCAGCGGGCCACCATCATGGTCGCCGTCTATCTGGCCGCCCTCATGACCGGTCGGGGGCGCCAGTTCGTCGGCGCCTTCTCGCTGGCGGCGCTGATCACCCTGGTCGCCACCCCCTGGGGGCTCTTCGACATCGGGTTCCTCCTCTCCTACGGGGCGGTCCTCTTCATCGCCCTCTTCATGGAACGGTACGTCAACGGCGTCCTCGCCGCCGATCCGGACCCGATGGAGCGGGTTGACCATCCGCTGGCGTCGCTCATCCGGCGGGTTCCGGCGCTGGCAGGAATGACGGGGGTGACGGTGGCGGCGGGGCTGGCCACGGCGCCGCTTATCGCCTACGCCTTCCATCAGGCGCCCCTCTGGTCGCTGCCGCTGAACCTGCTGGTGACCCCGGCGGCGGGGTTCGCCGTGCCGTTGGGCATTCTGGCGGGGCTCACCGGCTGGGCGCCGCTGGTCGACGCCACCGGCTGGCTCATGACGATGCTCGCCGCCATGGCCGACCGGTATGGCGGCGGAGAAGACGCCCTGCCGATCCCCCTCCCCCCGGCGGCGGCGCCGATGCTGACGTGGCTCCTGCTACTGGCCCTGGTCGGGGCGCTCCCTCTCCCCCGCCCCCGGTGGACCATCCCGGCGCTGGCGATGGCGACGCTCGCCCTCTGGCTTTGGCCGATGGTCGCCCTGCGGCAGGAAACCACCCTGACGGTCCGGTTCGTCGATGTGGGGCAGGGGCTGGCGGTGGCCGCCTTTTGGCCACAAGGGGGGGGGCTGGTCATCGACGGGGGGGGGAT
>JADGCD010000067.1:0-1799 GCA_015229165.1 Nitrospinota bacterium
GTCCGGCTTTGGGACAGGCCCCCGAACCGGCGGACTACCAGCGCCGCCATCCGGTCGTAATCGACGTTTCCGACCGCCGCCACCACCATCCGGTCGGCCCGGTAATGGTCGTAGCGCCCTTCGAGCAGGGCGTCGCGCCCCACGGCGGCGACGGTGGCGGGGGTCCCGGTGATGGGGCGCCCCAGCGGCCCCTCCCCCCAGAGGGAGGAGAAAATCCGCTCGTGCATCAGGTCGGAGGGGCTGTCCTCGGACATCCGGATCTCTTCAAGTATCACCTGACGCTCCCGCTCCACCTCGTCGGCGGGGAAGGTGGAGGCCAGCGTCAGATCGGCGACCAGATCGAAAGCGGCGGGCAGCCGCTCGGCCACCACATGGCCGGTATAGCCGGTCACCTCGCGGGTGGTGAAGGCGTCGATGTTCCCCCCCAGTTCGTCGATGGCGAAAGCCAGCGCCCGGGCGTCGGCGGTGGGGGTTCCCTTGAAGACCAGATGCTCGATGAAGTGGAAGAGCCCCGACCGGGCGGCCGGTTCGTCCCGAGACCCGGCGGTGATCCAGACGCCAAAGGAGACCGACCGGGCGGCCGGAACCGGCGCCACCAGCAGGCGGATCCCCTCCACCAGCCCGGTGGCGACGGGGATTTCGTCAAAGGGGTGGATACGCTCGCTCATCGGCTCCATGCATGAAAACCGCCCCCTTCCCGAAAGAAGGGGGCGGGTCGGTTCAACACGCGTCAGGGACGATCAGTGCCGGTCGCGGCCCCGGTCCCGGTCGCGGCCCCGGTCCCGATCACCGCCGCGGTCGCCACCGCGCCCCCGATCCCGGTCGCCCCGGTCCGGGCGCGGCTGTCGCGCAGGGGCGTTGGGGTTGGGGTTTCTGGTCTCTTCGTTCTCGGCGCCCTCGCCCTTGTCGGCCAGCGCTTCCTTGCGGGAGAGGCGGATCTTGCCGGAGGGATCGATGTTGATGACTTTCACGAGGATGGCGTCCCCTTCGGAGACTTCGTCATCCACCCGCTCAACCCGGTGCCCTGCGAATTCGGAGACGTGGACCAGCCCTTCGGTGCCGGGGAAGATTTCGACGAAACAGCCGAAATCGACGATCCGCTTGATGACGCCGAGGTAGATCTCCCCCATCTTCGCTTCCTGGATGATGGAGTTGACGATGTCGACGGCCGCTTTCATCTGCTCGCCGCTGGTGGAGTAGATGTGGACCGAACCGTCGTCCTCGATGTCGATCTGGCAGCCGGTCTCGGCCACGATCCCCTTTATGACCTTGCCGCCCGGCCCGATGAGCGCCCCGACCCGGTTGGGGTTGATCTTGATGGTGGTGATGCGGGGGGCGTAGGGGTTCAGCTCGGCGCGCGGGGTCGCAAGGGCCTTGGCCATCTCGCCGAGGATATGCAGGCGCCCTTCGCGGGCCTGATCCAGCGCCCGGGTCAGCAGGCCCACGGAAAGGCCCCCTTTGAGCTTGATGTCCATCTGGACGGCGGTGACTCCTTTGGCGGTGCCGGAGACCTTGAAGTCCATGTCGCCCAGGGCGTCTTCGAGCCCGAGGATGTCCGACAGGATGGCGACCCGGTCCCCTTCGGCCACAAGGCCCATGGCGATGCCGGCCACCGGGGCCTTGATGGGAACGCCGGCGTCCATGAGGGCCAGCGACCCGCCGCAGACCGAGGCCATCGACGAGGAGCCGTTGCTCTCGAGGATGTCGGAGACGATCCGGACGGTGTAGGGGAAGTCGTCCTTGCCCGGCATGACCGGCTCCAGCGCCCGCTCGGCCAGCGAGCCGTGGCCGATCTCGCG
>JADGCD010000067.1:1814-9983 GCA_015229165.1 Nitrospinota bacterium
CCGGGGCCCATGGGGCGTTTCACTTCGCCCACGCAGAAGGAGGGGAAGTTGTAGTGGAGCATGAACCGTTTCGGGAACCGCCCTTCGAGGCGGTCGATCATCTGCTCGTCCTGCCCGGTGCCAAGCGTGGTGGTGACCAGCGCCTGGGTCTCGCCCCGGGTGAACAGCGCCGAGCCGTGGCAGCGGGGAAGGGCGTCGACGGCGATGGTGATGTCGCGTACGGTCTTGGTGTCGCGCCGGTCGGCCCGGATCCCCTCGCTCAGGATCATCTCCCGGATGAAGGTCTTCTGGGCTTTCTCCCAAGCGGCCTTGAGAGCCTCTTTCCGGTCGTCGTTGGCCTCGCCCGCCATGAGGGCGCCGATGGCCTGGTCGCGGAAGGCCTTCATGGCGGCGCTCCGCTCGGCCTTGCCGGCGGTCAGGACCGCATCCCGGTAGCCGTTGGCCATCTGGCCGAGGAGGAGCGCGACGTCGGCGGAACGGTCGACGGTGGCGACGGTCCACTTGGCCTTGCCCACTTTCGAGGCAAGCTCCTGCTGGGCGAGACAGATTTTCTTGATCCACTCGTGGCCGAATTCGAGGGCGGCGATCAGGTCGGCTTCGGCGACTTCATTGCCTCCCCCTTCGACCATGGTCAGCGACTCCAGCGTCCCGGCCAGCAGCAGGTTCAGGTCGGCCTTCTCGGTTTCGGCGATGGTGGGGGCGGCGATCAGCTTGCCGTCGACCCGGACCACCTTGATCCCGGCCACCGGGGTGAGGTAGGGGGCGGGCGAGATGAGCAGGCTGGTGGAGGCGCCGTTGAGGGCCAGCCAGTCGACGTCGTGGGCGAAGTCGAACGAGAGGGGATTGATCATCACCATGGTCTCGTTGATATACCCCGACGCGAACATCGGGCGGACCGACCGGTCGGTGAGGCGGGAGATGAGGGTCTCCCGGTCGCCGGGGCGGGTCTCCCGCTTGAAGAAACCGCCGGGGATGCGCCCTGCGGCCGACATTTTGTCCCGGTATTCGATGGTCAGCGGCAGGAAGTCGGCTTTCTCGTTGCGGGGCTTGTCTTCGGCGGTGGCGGCGGCCAGCACCATGGTCTCCTCGAACCCGACCACGACCGAGCCTGCGGCCTGGCGGGCCAGGACGCCCGATTCCATGAAGAAAAGCTTGTCGCCGATCTGGACTTCTACTCGTTGGGCCTGCATGTCTTTCTTTCTCTTTCTCTCTCTAATCCTGCCTGTCGCGTGGGGGCCGTCGCCGTCGGGCGGGGGCGCGTGGGCGCCATCGGGGTACCTGCCCGGCGGGGGCGGCGGAAGGGGGCGCGGACGGTGAGCCGCCCGCAAACGAAAGGGGCGACCCCCGAAGGGGTCGCCCGCGCCGTCAGCGGCGGATCGCCAGCGCCTCGATGATCTTCTTGTAGCGCCCGACCTCTTTCTTGCGAAGGTAGTCGAGCAGGCGGCGGCGGCGGCTGACCATCTGCAGGAGGCCGCGCCGGGAGTGGTGGTCTTTCTTGTGCGCCTTGAAGTGTTCGGTCAGCTCCGTGATCCGTTTGGTCAGGATGGCGATCTGCACTTCAGGAGAGCCGGTGTCGGTCTCGCTGTTCTTGAAGGTTCCGATGATCTCGGCCTTCTGCTCTTTCAAGAGCCCCATGTTCTCTCGTTCCTTGCTCGTTCGATGCCAGTAGCCCCGCGCCCGTTGCGCCGGACCGTTACGTACGGTTGTTCCGCAAAAGAGGGAGGGTACCAAATCCGGCGGGGGGGCGCAACTATTTTGTCCCGGCGTCGGCGGGGGCGGGGGAACGGGCCAACAGCCCCTCATCCACGAATTCGAAGACCATCTCCCCGGGGCGGACCAGCCCCAGGCTCTCCCGGGCCACCGCCTCGACGTATCCTTCGTCGGTGGTGATCCGGGCCAGCCGGGCGGAAAGGCGGCTGTTTTCCTCTTTCAGCTCCCCGGTCCGCGCCTCGACGGAGGCGATGGCCTCCGTGAGGCGGGTGACGTCGGCGTAGCCGTTTTCCTTGAACCATGCGGTAGTGGCCAGCCCCGCGCAGACCGCGCCTGCGGCGGCCAGGGCGACGAGAGGGCGGGTCAGCGGCATGGTCACTGCACCGAGGTGAAGACCGACCGGCCCCGGTAGAGGGCGGCCGTCCCCAGTTGCTCTTCGATGCGCAGAAGCTGGTTGTACTTGGCGATCCGGTCGGTGCGGCTCATGGAGCCGGTCTTGATCTGCCCGGCGTTGACCGCCACGGCGATGTCGGCGATGGTGGAATCCTCCGTCTCGCCGGAGCGGTGGGAGACCACGCAGGTGTAGCCGGCCCGCTTGGCCATCTCGATGCAATCCAGCGTCTCGGTCAGGGTGCCGATCTGGTTGACCTTGATCAAAATCGAGTTGGCCACCCCCTGCTCGATCCCTTTTTTCAGGATCGACGTGTTGGTGACGAACAGGTCGTCCCCCACCAGTTGGACCTTCTCGCCGAGGGCGTCGGTCATGGCCTTCCACCCTTCCCAGTCCGATTCGTCATGGCCGTCTTCGATGGAGATGATCGGGTACTGGCGGACCATGTCGGCGTACCAGGCCACCAGCTCTTCGGCGGTTTTCTCCGGTTTGGCTTCGGCGCCGAGGACGTATTTCTTTTTCTTCTTGTCGTAGAACTCGGAGCTGGCGGCGTCGATGGCCAGCAGGATGTCCTTGCCCGCCTTGTACCCGGCTTTCCGGATGGCGTCGAGGATGACGTCGAAGGCTTCGCTGTTGCTCTTCAGGTTCGGGGCGAATCCCCCTTCGTCGCCGACGGAGGTGCTGTACCCTTTCCCCTTGAGGACGCTCTTGAGGTTGTGGAAGACCTCGCTTCCCATCCGCAGGGCTTCGGCGATGGAGGTCGCCCCCACCGGCATGATCATGAATTCCTGGATGTCGACGTTGTTGTCGGCGTGCTGGCCGCCGTTGATGATGTTCATCATCGGCACCGGCAGCTCCCGGGCGTTGGCGCCGCCCAGGTACCGGTAGAGGGGGAGTTCGCACTCCATGGCGGCCGCCTTGGCCACGGCCATGGAGACCCCCAGGGTCGCGTTGGCGCCCAGCTTGGCCTTGTTCTCGGTGCCGTCCAGTTCGATCATGAGCCGGTCGATGGCCGCCTGCTCGGCCGCTTCGAGGCCGAACAGGGCGCCGGAAAGCTTCTTGTTGACGTTCTCGACCGCCTTCATCACCCCTTTGCCCATATACTTCTTGCCGCCGTCGCGCATCTCCAGCGCCTCGCGGGAGCCGGTGGAGGCGCCCGACGGAACGGCGGCCCGGCCGATGGCGCCGGAGTCGAGATGGACATCGACCTCGACGGTGGGATTTCCCCGGGAATCGAAAATCTGGCGCGCGTGGACGTGGACGATCTCGCTCATGGTCCCCCCTGAACTAAAGGCGGTTGTTGATGGTGTCAATTGCTCCATTATAGAACGCCCGGCGTGAAAAGGGGAGGGCTCGCTGCGGGGAGGGGCCAATTCCCGACAGCAGCGCCACTCCCCCCTTGCGGCAGGGTGAGCGGCGGCCTATCATTGAAAGATGTACCGGAAGATGACATCAACGCCCCCCCCGCGCCGGGCGGAACGACGCCGATGAGCGACGCTGCGGTCGCCATCCCGTGCCCCCAGTGCAAGACCAAGGCGAAGGTGCCGATCAACAAGATCTCCGCCAAGGGGGTGATCTACCCCTGCCCCAAGTGCAAGACGGCCATCCGGGTGGCCCGGGACGGGGCGAAAGTGGCGGTCCGCCGCGCCTCCGCCGCCGAGGTGGCGGAGCTGACGCCGCCAGACGCCCCCTCCAAAAAGAAGAAAAAGGGGGGGCCTGCGGGGGAGCTGGCGCCAGCGTGGGTGGTGACGTTCGCCGACCTGGCGACCCTGCTGCTGACCTTCTTCGTGCTGATGCTCTCTTTCTCCAACATGGATGTGGTCAAGTACCGGGAGATGGTCGGCTCGGTCATGGAGCGGTTCGGCGTGACCCAACTGGAGCGGGGGGACTATCAGGCGGTATCGACGGGGGCGATCGCGGATGTCGATTCCAATGTGCGGGACTCGTCGGCGAAGGTGACGGCCCGGGAACAGATCGTCAACACGATTTACGACGCGGTGGTCCGGGAGGGGTACAAGGACGCGGCGTCGATCTCGGTGTCGGACGAAGGGGTGCGGGTCCGGATGAAGGGGCGGGTCCTCTTCACCGAGGAGAGCGCCTCGCTGGACAAGGGGGGGCTGGCGTTCCTCGACTCGCTGGTCAACCTGATGAAGGAGAACAAGAATATCCGCCTGACGGTGGAGGGGCATACGGACGATACCCCGATCCGGACGGCGAGGTTCCCGTCGAACTGGGAGCTTTCCACCATCCGGGCGGCCCGGACGCTCGCGTATCTGGTGGAGGCGGGGGCGCCCGCCAACCGGTTGGCGGCGGCCGGGTTCGCCGGAACGCGCCCCCAGTTTCCCAATAACCAGCCGGAGACGAAAATCCTGAACCGGCGTGTCGAATTCCTCTTCCAGACGGAGTAAACCGATGAAACGGATCGTGACCGCTTCCGCCCTTGCCGCTTTGACGCTCTTCGGCGCCGCCTGCGAAAAGGAGGCGCCCCCGCCCCCCAAGACCGACCTGGCGCAGGAGATGGGCGCCAAGAAGGAGGTGGAGGAGCTCAAAGCGCTCTGGCGGGCCGGAAAAACGGCGGAGGCGCTCTCCCGGTTCGAGGTGGCGGACAAAAAATATGGCCACACCAAGACCTTCGCCGCCGCCAAGGCGGAGCTAAAAATGAGCCCGGGCGAACGGGACGCGCTGGAACGGGCGGAGGCCACCGCCAAGGCGTTGGTGCAACTGGAGAACCGCGTTCTGGCGTTCCGCAAGGAGACCGGCTCCTGGCCGGCGCCGGGGCAGGTCTCTGCCCCGAAGGACGGCTGGAACCACGACACCTACTGGGTGGCCGGGGATGCGAATTCGAGCTACGACCTGCTGATCGTGTCGGCGGGAGCCGACGGCGCCCCGGGAAGCGGGGACGAGCTGATCATCGTCTGGACGGAGGAGGACATCGGCGGCTACAAGGACAAGCAGAGCGGCAAGCTGGTGGGGAAAACGAAGAAGAGCCGCAAGCCGGTGGGGGGCGCCAACGGCAAGGAGGTGGCGGAGGGGAAGTCCACGGAGGTGATGACCATCGAGGAGCTGACGGCCATCGACAAGGAGGCGGGATTCGCGCCGGAACAGAGCGTGGATGTGGCGACGCTCAAGGCGATGGGGGAGTCGCACGCCCAAGCGGCCCAACCGTCAGGGGATGACGCGATGGTCCTGTCGATCACGGAGCTGGAACAGTCGCTGAAATAGCCCCCTACGCGGGGGCGCGCGATCTTCCTGCCGTTGTCGACGAGCGCGTCTTCGCCGCGCAGCGCCTGACAGGTTAAGACCGCTCGAAACCAGAGCGGCCCCTTACGCGGGCAGGCTTGCGCCTGTTCTCTTCCCTGCGTTGTTCACAAAGAGCCGCCCCCCTCGCGGGCTCGGTCGCGACAGGTCAAGGGGGCGCACGAAGCGACCTCTCTGCGGGGGTTGCGGTCTCAGAACCACCATCTTGACCGGTCAAGACCTGCGCGGCAAGATACCCCCGGAACCGAATCCAATTCAACTACCGGGGGTGCGGAGACGCGCCCGTGAGAAAACGTCAGGAAGAAAGCGGGCATTCGCCCGTTATTTGGAAACGACGAACTCGACGCGACGGTTTTTGCCCCGCCCTTCCGGCGTCTCGTTGTGGTCCAGCGGTTTGAAATCGGCGTAGCCCACCGCCCGGATTTTGTTCTCCTTCACCCCCTGCCGGATCAGGTACCGGACCACCACCGCCGCCCGCGCCGCCGACAGCTCCCAATTGTCGGCGAACAGCGCCGTCTTGACCGGGATGTTGTCCGTATGTCCCTCCACCGTCAGCGGCAGGTCGGCCTTCTTGATCGCCCGGGCCAGCGCGTCCAGAAGGGGCGCCGCCTGCGGGCTGATCAGCGCCGCTCCCGGCGGGAACATCACCTCCCCTTTCACCCGGATCCGCAGCTCCCCCGCGCTCTGGCTGGTCGACACGGCGTCCGACAGTTGGGCCTGGCTGACCGTTTTGGCCACCGACTCCCCCACCTCTTCGAACTGGCGTTTGACCTTCTCCTCTTCCTCTTTTTCCTTCTTCTTCGGGTCTTCCACCTGGCTGACGTTGCCCGTCAGCTCGCTTTGGAAGGCCCCTTCCCGGCGTACCTCCACGCCAAAAGCCCCCTGCACCGAGCCGAGCATTTCGCGGAATTTGACGACGTCCTGGCTGGAGAAGGAGAGGAGAAGAACGAAGAAGGTAAGCAGGAGCGTGGCCAGGTCGGCGAAGGTGATGACCCACCCCGGCGCCCCCTCGGGCGGTTTTTCCTGTTTTTCGCCCACGGGCTGCGGCTCCTACTCGACCCGGAGCTTCGGCGCCAGATAGGCGTTGAGCTTGGCCTTCATCAGGTTGGGGTTTTCTTTTTTCGCCACCGAGATGATCCCCTCGATGGCCATCTCCATGACCCCCGTCTCCTCGGCGCTGCGGAAGGTCAGTTTCTTGGACATGGGGAGGCAGACCATGTTGGCGATCAGGGCGCCGTAGAACGTGGTGATCATCGCCACCGCCATGGCCGGGCCGATGGACGACGGGTCCGAGAGCGACTTGAGCATCTGCACCAGCCCCACCAGCGTCCCGATCATGCCGAAGGCCGGGGCCAGCGTGGCGATCTGGTTGAACAGCTCCGCCCCGTGGGCGTGTCGCCCCTGGATGGCGGAGACTTCGATTTCCATTAGCGCGCGGATGCTGTTCTGGTCGATGCCGTCCACCACCAGGCGGACCCCTTTGGCCAGAAAGGGGTCTTCCGGGATTTTTTTCTCCAGCGCCAGCAGGCCGTCCTTGCGCGCCAGCAGGGCAAGATCCATCAGAACCGTGATGGTGTCGGCCGGGTTGGGCGCTTTGTGAAAGAAGGTCTTCATGCCGATGGAGAAGGTCTTGAACACGTCCCCCATCGGGAACATCACGAACACCGCCGAGGCGGTGCCGCCAAAAACGATCAGGACCGAGGGGAGGTCGTAGAACCCCATGATCCCCCCCGCCCCCGAGTTCATGGCCCAGGCGAGCAGACCCACGCCGCACAGAAAACCGATCGCGGTGCCGATATCCATAACGAAACGCCCACTGCATCCACATCGTGGCCGGGAGCGCCCCCCCAGCCGTATCGAACCGTGACGGGCAAGCCGAGCCGGAAAAGCCGGGGGAGAGCGCTCCCCGGCGTGTACTCGACGCCCAAAATACGTAGAATACCTTATGACACTTTCTCCCAAATGAAAAGGGGCGACGAAGGATGACCTCCCCCCGGCTGACCTTTCTGGGGACCGGCACCAGCTCCGGCGTGCCGGTCATCGGGTGCGACTGCGCCGTCTGCCGCTCCGCCGACCCCCGGGACAACCGCACCCGCTCCTCGGTGGCCGTCACCAAGGGGGGGACCACGATCCTCATCGACACCGCCACCGACCTTCGGGCGCAGGCCATCCGCCACACGATCGACCGGGTCGATGCGGTCTTTTACACCCACCACCACGCCGATCATGTCCACGGCATCGACGACCTGCGCATCTACAACTTCCGCCAGAAAGAGGCCATCCCCTGCTACGGGCGGGAGGAGACCCTGGCCTTCATCCGGACCATGTTCCCCTACATCTTCGACGGCCGCTCCCCCGAGGGGGGGGGCGTCCCGTCGCTGACCCTGCTGCCCCTTGCGGGGCCGGTCACCGTGGGGCCGCTGACGGTGATACCCATCCCGGTCCGGCACGGGTCGCTTACCATCGACGCCTTCCGGATCAACGAGACCGCCTACGTCACCGATTGCTCCGGCTTCCCCGAAAGCTCGCTCCCCCTGCTGGAAGGGCTGGACACCCTGATCCTCGGGACGTTGGGGCTGCAAAGCCATCCGACCCATTTCACCCTCGACCGGGCGTTGGAAGCCATCGAACGGATCGCCCCGAAGCGGGTCTGGCTGACCCATCTGGACCATACCCTCGGTCACGTGGCCACCGAGGCGCGGCTGCCGGAGCATATCCGGCTGGCATGGGACGGGCTGAACCTTGACCTCTGACAGCGACCGCAACGCCGCCGGGGCCTGGATCGTGGCCGGGGTCGCCCTGCTGACGCT
>JADGCD010000068.1 GCA_015229165.1 Nitrospinota bacterium
ATGACCTATACCGACGTCGCCGCGGTCATCGACCGGACCAACCCCGACACGCAGCGTACGCCCCCCCGGTTCGCGGTAGAGGAGTGCGATGCCGTCGCCGACCACGGCGCTTCCGGCCAGCGCCCCGTTCGGCCCAACATGCCAGTCGGGGATCGCCCGGTCGTAGGTGGCCACCGTGGAGCGGGCAAGGGTGGAAAGGTCGATCCGCAGTAGTGTCGAGATTCCCCCGGCGGCGATGAAGGGGAGATAGACCGTCCCGTCAGCCGTCCGGAAATCCCCCCCCTGCAACCAGAACGCGCCGGGGGGATTCAGCGCGACGGGGGGGCGGCTCCCGTCGGCCCGGAGGGCGTAGATCACCCCCCGCTCGTCCCCGTTGGCGCTCTTCATAGCGACCAGGTTCCCGCCGTCGGCCCAGGCGTAGTGTTCCACCGACCGGTCGGCGAAGGAGGTGAGGGGTCGCCCATGTGCGCCGTCGGGATCGGCCACGAAGATGTTGAGCCGCCCCTTGAAGGGGGCCCGATAGGCGATATGGGCGCCGTCGGGGGCCATGGTGACCATGTCCATCGTCGGGTCGGCGAAAAAGTCGTCCGCCGTCGGCGCCGCCGCCACGGTCAGCAGGCAGGCGAGCCCCGCCATCGCCGACGCCATCACCCCCATACCTTCCCTCCGGTTCGCCCTTCCGCTTTGGCAAGTATATACTGAAAGGACGCATCCCTTTGACCGGAGTCCCCCATGCGCCGCATCGTCCTGTCGCTGGCCGTGACCTTGGCCGCCTGCTCCGGCGGCGGCGGGAGCGCCGATCCCGGCCTGACTCCCGAACCGACCCCCACCCCGGCGCCGACCCGGTGGATTCCGGCGCCGGGGACGGGCTGGCAATGGCAGTTGAGCGGCGACATCGACACTTCTTTCGACGTGGCCGTCTACGACATCGACCTGTTCGACGCCGACGCCGCAACGGTGGCGTCCCTGAAGGCCGCCGGTCGGCGGGTCGTCTGCTACCTCAGCGCCGGGTCGCACGAGGATTGGCGCCCCGACGCGGGGCTCTTCCCGCGGGAGGTTCTCGGCAGGGCCTATGACGGCTGGCCGGGAGAGCGGTGGCTTGACATCCGGCGGATCGACCTGCTGGCGCCGATCCTGGAAGCGCGGCTCGACCTCTGCCGCGACAAGGGATTCGACGCCGTGGAGCCGGACAATGTCGACGGCTACGCCAACGCCACCGGGTTCCCCCTGACCGCCGACGACCAACTCGCCTTCAACCGGTGGCTGGCGAAGGCCGCCCATGACCGGGGACTCTCCATCGGGTTGAAGAACGACCCTCTTCAGGTGTCCGATCTGGTGGGGGATTTCGACTGGGCGCTGACCGAGGATTGCGGCGCCGAGAGGTGGTGCGACGCCTTCGCCCCCTTCGTGGCCGCCGGCAAGGCCCACTTCGCCGCCGAGTATACCGACGCCGGGATCGATTTCCCCGCCTTCTGCGCCGACGCAACACCGAAAGGGATCAGCCCCATCCTGAAAGACCGGGAGCTGACGGCGCCGCTGACCCTCTGCCCCTGACCGGCGGCGACGCGCCGCAGCGATCATCCTCACGCTCTCTGGCGAGCGCGTCTTCGCCGCGTAACGCCCGACCGGTTAAGCAGGCTTGCGCCTGTTTTCTTCCTCTCCCCTCGACAAAGAGCCGTGGTCTTCGCCCGCTCATCATGGCTCGGTGAAGGATGTCTTTCTCCGTCGAGCCTGAGGCGGCCAAGACAGCGCCTCTTGATGAGTGACGGGAAGGTGTCGAGAGCCTTGGCGCAGGCGTGCGCCTGCATTCCTCCCGCTGTTACTCAAAGAGACCCGGCGTCTGCGCCGCCTTCCCCTTGACCGGTCGAGCGGGAGCGGGCGTAGACCGCGGCTCTCTGCGATACCGGTACGGCGTCGAGCCCTTGGCGAGACCCTCGCGCTGCCCCCGCGCAGGGGGCCGAGCCCCCCGGGTGGCGCCCCCGTAGGGCGCTTAGCGGGGTCGGCGTTTTTTCGTCGGGTTGGCGGCTTTCTTGGCCGCCTTGGCGGAGGAGCGCTCCTGGCGCCCCTTGGCGGAACGGGCGTTTTTCGCCTTCAGCGACGCTTTTCGCGCCGGGCGTTCTTCCTTCGCCAGCCGGGGAGCGACCGTCCCCCCTTCGCCCACGATGACGAAATCGACCTGTCGGCGCTCGATGGAGACATGCTCCACCAGGATGGTCACCGGGTCGCCGAGCCTGAACCGCCGGTTGCGGCGGCGCCCCACCAGCGAATGCCCCACTTGGTCGTACTGGTAATAGTCGTCGGTCAGCGATGTGAGCCGCACCAGCCCCTCCACCGGGGCGTGAAGCAGCTCCACAAAGAATCCGAAGGCGGTGACGCCGGAGATGACCCCGTCGAAGGTCTCCCCCACCCGCTCTGCCAGATACTGGGTCTGGCGCAGCTTGACCACCTCCCGCTCGGCGTCGTCGGCCACCCGCTCCGCCCCGGAGCAGTGGGCGGCGTAGTTGGGGAGCCGCTCGGCCCAATGCTCGGCCCGGCGGGTCTTGCGCAGCAGGTCCTTGATGAGCCGGTGGACGATCAGGTCGGGATAGCGGCGGATGGGGCTGGTGAAATGGGTGTAATGGTCGAAGGCGAGCCCGAAGTGGCCGATGTTGTCCACCGCATAGCGGGCCTGCTTCATGGAGCGCAACAGCACCGTGGTGATGAGCCGTTCCTCCGGGCGACCGACGAAGTCGGAGATGACCTTCTGCATGGTGACGGCGTCGATCTTTTTCGCGGCGGGGAACCGGTAGCCGAAACTGTCGATGAACTCCTTGAACGCTTCGATCTTCAGCGGGTCGGGCTCGTCGTGGATGCGGTAGATGGCCGGGTGGCGGCTGCGCAGGAAATGGAGCGCCACCGAACGGTTGGCGGCCAGCATGAACTCTTCGATGAGCCGGTGGGCGACGTTGCGCTTGGCGACGACGATGTCCTCCGGTTTACCGGTCACGTCGAGGACGATCTCCGGTTCCGGGAGGTCGAAGTCGATGGCCCCGGCCCGGAACCGCTGCTTGCGCAAGAGCGCGGCCAGCTCCCCCATCAGATCGAACCGCTCCACCAGCGCGGCGTACCGCTTCAGCGTGTCGGGGTTGGTCCGGTCGATGACCGCGGCGACGTCGGTATAGGTCATCCGCTCGAATGATCGAATCACCGACTCGGAGAGCTTGTAGCCGATCTGGTTTCCCTCGGCGTCGAAGGTCATGACGCAGCTCATGGTCAGCCGGTCCACCTTCGGGTTCAGCGAACAGAGGTCGTTGGAGAGCTCGAAGGGAAGCATCGGAATGACGGAGCCGGGGAAGTAGACCGACGTGGCCCGGAGAGCCGCTTCCTTGTCCAGCGCCGAGTCTTCGGTAACGTAGTGGGAGACGTCGGCGATGTGAACCCCCAGCTCGTAGCCGCCGTCTTTGGTGCGGGTCACCTCCACGGCGTCGTCGAAGTCCTTGGCGGTCTCCCCGTCGATGGTGACGATGGGGCGGCTGCGGAAATCCTGGCGCCCTTTCAGGTCGGCTTCCGCAGGGGGGCGGCAGGCCTTGGCCTGGGCCACGGCGGCGGTGGGGAACTTGTTGCGAAGCCGGTGCTTGGCGATGACGATTTCGATCTCCACCGTCGGGTCGTCGGCCTTGCCCAGCACCCGGTCGATGGAGCCCACTGCCCGGGTGGCCTTGCCGGGGTAGTCGAGCATCTTCACCACCACCGCGTCGCCGTCTTTGGCCCCGGCGGCGTCGGCGGCGTCGACGAAGACGTCGTGAACGATCTTCCGGTCGAAGGGGGTGACGAAGCCGCCGCCACGGAAGGGGCGGAAGGTTCCGGTCAGGGTGTCGTTGGCCCGTTCCAGTATCCGGATGACGTTCCCCTCGCGGCGTCCGTCGGAGCGGGTTTTCTCCAGCCGGACGACCACCTTGTCGCCGTGCATGGCCTCTTCGAAGTTGCGGGGGCCAAGGTAGACGTCGGCTTCGTTGGGGTCGTCGATGATGAGGAAGCCGAACCGGTCCGGGTGCCCCTGCACCACGCCGGTGACCAGGTTCATCTCGTCGGCCAGGCCGAAGCGCCCCCCCCGGATGCTGACGATCCGCCCGTCGCGGGTCAGGTCGCGGATGCCCCGCTGAACCGCAAGACGTTCGGCGGCGCCGACTTTCAAGCCGAGGAGGATCTCCCGCATGGTCAGCGGGGAGGTGAGGAGGGCGCGCAGGCGCGGATACAGCTCTTCGTGGGTCACAGTCGACCGGTGGGATGTTGTTTGCTCATGGGGCATTGTACCCTTTCTCCGAAAAATGCGCAAAACCTCAATCATTATCGGTAATTACACTTGCCCTGGACGCAGCGGCATGCTATTTTTAAAGGAAGGGCAAGTGTCGGCATTCTTTTACTTTCCGTGACGGCCCCGCGCCGTCCCGGTCGTTGCGGGGTCGTAGGCGTACCATGTGGCTCCATCGGAACGAGTTGACGTATGAGGAGAAGCGGCTGCGCTCCCTCTACGACTCCCTCCGGGAAGATCTCTCCCGCTACCTCATCGAATTCGCGCTGGTCGACTCCTTCAACAACTATCTGGCCCACGACGAACCATATGTGTTCGTCGAGAAACGCGAGCTAAAGCCCCGCGCCAAGGTGGTGGAGAAGGAAAACCCGCTGATCAACAGCTTCATTGTCATCTTCGCCGAGGGGGCGCTCCCCCCCGACATGAAGAAGAACCTGCGCCACTTCGACAGCAACAAGGTCACCAAGGAAAACCTGGCGGAGCTGAAACTGACCGGGCTTAACGTGGCCGACCGGTTCCAGAAACAGCAGAAATATTTCGAGACCACCCAGTTCTATGTTCTGCTCCGCTCGTTGCTCAAGATCGACTACGCCCTGCTGATCCAGCGGGATTTGTCGGTGAAGAACAAGAACCGCTACAGCCTCTCCCACTACCATGTGCGGATCGACTGGCTGTTGGACGCGGCGGCCGAGGCGTTGGGCAAGGAGATGCGCTATATCTCCAAGGATCTGTACGAAAAAGGGGACGAGTACGCCCAGTTGATGGTGGAGAAGCTGTTCGAGTATTACTCTTTTCACCACTCGGTCTCGGGACGGCGGACGGCGGCGATGCTGGCCATGCAGTTGCTGCGACAGGGGCCATCGTACGGCACGGTCTTCGTCTCCAGTTCGGAATCGCGCACTCTGACGCGCCTCTCGGAAAAGGGGGTCAGCAAGTATATCCTCCTGCCCCTGGACGCGGCCGCCATCAGCCACATCGAAGGGCATCCCAACGGCGACCCGGAGTTCCGGCGCAAGTTCCTCATCCACGAAAAAGAGGACGGCGGCGGAGTGGTGGTGTTTCAGGTGGTCTACGCCTACAACGAACACAGCAAACCCCCCATCGACGGCAAGCTGCGCGACCTGAAGGCCGACGTCTCGTGGTTGCGCGTCCGCAACCAGTTGCTGGTGCCGAATTTCTCGATGATCGACACCCGGCCGATCCGGTATCAGGTTCTTTACGACCAGGCCGACCCCTTGTCGTAGCCCGCTGAAACGCTGCCTACGTTGGCGATGCGGTGTCGGAAGCGGGCTTCAAATGCTCATGTACTTGCGTGTACATTCCGCTTTTCCGCCCGTTTCCTCCTAGCCTCGCCTGCCTCGGCGACGCGTTTAAGCGGGCTCATATCGAATGGTTTATCGATGTGCGTTAAGATGGAAGCGCTATGACTGAACAGAAAATGACCGTCGATCTGTGCGAAGGGTGCCCGGGAACCTGTTGCCGGGGTCTCGAAGAGCCGGTGAAACGCCCCCGCACGAAGCAGCAGCTCGCGGATGTCCGCTGGCAGCTTCACTTCGTCCATTTGCAGTTCTTCATCCGCAGCCGCCGCTGGTACCGGCACATCCTCTCCCCCTGCTGCTATCTGGACGAGAACCACTTCTGCACGACCTACGCGACCAGACCGCAGGTCTGCCGCGACCATATGCCCCCCTCCTGCGAGCGGTATCACCCGATCTGGGACACCCTCTTCGTCACGCCGGAAGATCTGGACGCCTACCTGAAAAAAGAGGCCCGCAAAAAGGCGAAGGCTTCGGCGAAGAGGAAGGGGTAGTGGCAAGGAGAGCCCCTCACTCTCGTTGGCGAAGACGATCTTGATCGGTCAGGGGCAGAGGCGGCGAAGACGCCGGACGAGGGTAATGGCGGGGAGAGCCCCTCGCCGCGACGCGTAGTCGCTCAGGCGATGATCCCCTCGTCCCGCTCTGGCGCGTGGGGCGACGGTTCCGGGACCGGGGCGACCATCAGGAACATCCCGCCCTTGTGCGGCAGCTCCGGGGCGAGGTCGAGAGGAACGATCCTTCGGCGCAGGAATCCGCTGGCGGCGTAGAACCGGACCACGTTGACGTTGTCCGCCCAGACCATCAGGCTCACCTCCCGGCGTCCCAGCCTTTGGGCGGTGGCGAACACCTCCCCCATCAGGAGCCGCCCCAGCCCCTCCCCCCGATGACCGTAGGCCACCGCCATGCCCGAGAGGTAGAGCGAGCCTTCGACCCGGGTTTCGTAGAGCGGGGCGAGCCGCGCCCGGTCGGCGGGGGAAAGGCGGTCGATCACCCCCGGGTCGGGACGAAAAGCCTCCGCCGGGTAGACGTTGACGGCGGCGGTGATCTCGTCGCCGTCGATGGTCACGAAGCAGTTGCGAAAGGAATAGGGCGAGAGAGGGTCCTCTACCAGCGCCGCCATAAGGGCCACCGGATCGCTCCCCGGCGCCACACGGCGGGAAACATGCTCCACAAGCCCTCCCCCCGCCTCCACCAACAGCCGGGCGACGGCCACGGCGTCGGCAGGGGCGGCGGGGCGGATGCCGGTCATGGTCACACCCCGGCGCCGACCCCTTTCAGCATCGGATACCCCATGGTCTCGCGCAACGCCACATAAGCCGTGGCGCATTTCCTCGCGATCCCCCGGACGCGGGCGATGTAGCGGGTCCGTTCCGTCACCGATATGGCGCCCCGGGCGTCGAGCATGTTGAAGGTGTGCGACAGCTTGAGGCAATAGTCATAAGCGGGGAGCGTCAACCCGGCGTCGAGGAGCCGCTCGGCCTCGGCTTCCAGTTCGTCGAACCAGCGGGCGTGCAGCGTGACGTTAGCGTGGTTGAAGTTGTAGTCGGAGAACTCCACTTCGTCCCGGTGGTGGACGTCGCCATACTTCACGCCGGGGGACCATTGCAGGTCGTAGACGTTATCGACGTTCTGCAGATACATGGTGATCCGCTCCAGCCCGTAGGTCAGTTCGGCGGTGATCGGGGCGAGATCGACGCCGCCGCACTGCTGGAAATAGGTGAACTGGGTGATCTCCATCCCGTCGAGCCAGACCTCCCACCCGAGCCCCCAGGCGCCCAGCGTGGGGGATTCCCAGTCGTCTTCCACGAAGCGGATGTCGTGGGCCAGCGGGTCGATCCCCAGCGACCGGAGCGACTCCAGATAGAGCGCCTGCGTGTCTTCCGGGTTCGGTTTGATGACCACCTGGAACTGGTAGTAGTGCTGGAGCCGGTTGGGGTTCTCGCCGTAACGCCCGTCGGTGGGGCGCCGCGACGGCTCGACGTAGGCCGCGAACCACGGCTCCGGTCCGAGCGCGCGAAGAAACGTGTGGCGGTTGAACGTCCCGGCGCCGACTTCGAGGTCGGTCGGCTGGACGATGGTGGCGCCCTTGTCGGCCCAGAAGCGTTGCAGATTAAGGATAACGTCCTGAAAAAGCATGATGTGCCCCGTTCATGTTAGACCGGTAGCATACCACGCTCCCGCCGTGGCGTCACCCGGAGCGCGGACGGTGAGCGAAGATTCGGATGCCCGGCAGGCGCCCGAATGGTCAGGCCAGCTTTTCCTTGTTCACGACAGCGCCGATGGAGACCGGCGCTCCCCCCTCCACCCGGATGCGATGGAACTCGCAATAGGCCAACTTCCCGGCGATGGCGATCAGGTTGGTCCATTCGGGGCCGTGGCGGAGCGCCGATGGGGCGGCGGAGACTTGCATGAAAGGAGGGAGGTCGTCGCCGGTCAGGTCGACGTCGGCCCACGTCCGCTCCATAAAAACCGGCGTCCGGTCCTGAATGACCAGCCGGTCGAGCGTCCCCTCCCCCATCCCCCGGACGTACTCGAACAGCCGCAACCAAGCCGGGTGAAGACGCGCCTCTTCCTTGCGCGACCCGGAGGACTCCTCTGTCCGCCCGGCCCGTATTGCGACGATCTGATCGTGATTCATGGCGCAACTCCCCGTCACGTTATCGGCGGCGACGGCGAATACTTGAGGGGGGGGGCCGAAAAATAACAAGGCCGCCCCGGAGTCGGGACGGCCTCGTTTTGCGGACGGGTCAACGGACGGCGGCGGCCACCACGTCGGCGCCAGCCTGTTCCGGGGCAGGCGCCTGGGCGTAGCCGATCCCCTGCTCCACCGGTTTGCCGAACGCCTGCGGGTTGAGATATTTCCCCCGGTCGGCCTCGGCCTTCATCTCCTCGACCTTGATCCGGTTCATCTTGGCGTAGGCGTCGTTGCGGACACCGGTCACCTGCCACGAGACTTTCATCCCCGGTTTCCCCCCGGCGATGGAGAAACGGTTCCCCTCGATCTCCTGGGCCACGTGCAGGTCGGGCGCCGAGGCGCCGACAGGGGTCAGCTGGTAGCGGTATTCGGCGTTCAGGTTTTCAAAGTAGGCAGGAAGCTCAACCGCAACGGTCCCGTCGGCCCCGACCACCGCGTTGCCGTTGTAGACGTTCATCATGTCGGGCGACTCGACAAACGAATGGGAGAGATACCGGTTCTCCGGATCGGCGGGATGGTCGATCTTGAACGAGCCTGCGGCTTTAGAGAGGGTACCGTTGACATGGACTCTGCCATGAAATTTCGCTGCATACCCGTTCGACGCGTCTCCAAGGTTGCGCGCCATCAAACCGATACCCGCCGGGCTTGATGTATCTGCAATGACACCGTAAGTAATGCCTGATGAGGTTTCGTTATATCCCCTCACCCCCACCCCGGCGTTGCTATAACTGCGCCCTACAACACCGTAATTGGTTCCCGTTGTTGCCAGGGCATGCCCCACAACACCTCTGCCCATAGTGCTGGAGTTTCTCCCCAATATCCCGTAATTGTCGCCCGAAGAGGCAGTTGACTCTCCCCACACACCAATACCTGTCGTTCCGCCGGTGCTCCCCTTCACCCCCACGCTCCCCACCCCCGCCACGCCAAATTCGGAGGTTCCAGTGTTCTCGCCGTAGACACCATAACCGGTTGCGTAAGCGCTGGCCCCCCATACGCCGGTGACGCCCGAACCCGTCACCCCGGTCCCCGCCGCACTGGTCCCCGCGACGCCGAAAGTGGCGCCGTCGCCAGCCACACCGACGCCGGTGGAACTGGTCCCCGAGACGCCGGTAGGTCCGGAACCGACGACACCGGTCACGCCAGCGCCATGGACGCCGACGCCGTTTTGCGAACTCCCCCCGACGCCGTTACCGGTGGCCGAAGTGTTGCCGCCGAAAAGCGCATAGTCTTGGGGACAGGCGCTGTAGTCGTCAATGGTAACCGTCTGCTTCTGATTCTTGTTGTTCCCCGGGTCGCAGGTTTGCGCCTCCGCCATGTCGAACGTCACCGCAATGAACACACTTACTGCCCCGACCAACAGCGCTTTCTTCCTCATACTCCCCTCCCGTGATAATTATTTATAACTTCGCACAGTTTTAACACTCCTCATCTCGTCACGTATAGTATAATTTTCAAATGAGCGCGATTAGTCCCCGGGACGTTGTCGCTGCGGGAGACGCGACGGGGGGGGGGGGCAGTTGCGGACAGCTACGCGGA
>JADGCD010000069.1 GCA_015229165.1 Nitrospinota bacterium
TGTGGAGATGGTGATGCCGGGCGACAACGTCGCCATGACCATCGAACTCATCACGCCGATCGCGATGGAGAAAGAGCTCCGCTTCGCGATCCGGGAGGGGGGCCGCACCGTCGGCGCCGGCGTCATCACCGAAATCATCGAATAAGGGGTCGGGTCGATGCGCGACATCATCCACCTGCAATGCACCGAGTGCAAGCGGAAGAATTACAGCACCACGAAGAACAAGAAGCGGACGCCGGACCGGATCGAGATGAAGAAGTACTGCCGGTTCTGCCACAAGCACACGCCGCACAAAGAGACGAAGTAACGTCGGCCGCGAACGGATCGCGGCGCAGTACAGGCCAGTGGCTCAACGGCTAGAGCATCGCGCTCCAAACGCGAGGACTGGGGGTTCGAATCCCTCCTGGCCTGCCAATTGAAACAGACCGTCGCGGCGGGGAGCGCCCCCGCCCGGCGACGAGAACGGGATGGACGGCCGCCCACGGCGGACGAACCGGAGACGAGATGAGCAAGGTACAAGAGATCCAGCAGTTCTTCCGCGAAGTGAAGGTGGAGACCAAGAAGGTCACCTACCCGAGCAAGCAGGACACCATCGCCACGACCTATGTGGTCATCGCGGTGGTGCTGGTCATCAGCTTCTATCTGGGCGTCGTCGACTGGATCCTCTCACAGCTTATCGGAATGGCCCTTTAATGATGAACGACGAGACCCGGGACACGCAGAACGTCCGACCGGCCCCCACCACGGCGGCGGACCTCTTCGGAACCCCGGTGGACGACGAGACCCCGGCGGTCGCCCCGCCGGTCGAGGCGCCCCAAGCCGCCCCCGTGGCCGACGACGACGCCCCGGCGCCTTTGACCCGCCCCGGCATGAAGTGGTTCGTGCTGCACACCTACTCGGGCTACGAGAAGAAGGTGCGCGAACAGCTTCGCCAGCGGCTCGACCAGCTCGGGTTCGGCGACCGGGTGGGGGACATCCTGGTCCCCGAAGAGGACGTGGTCGAGGTCAAGAGCGGCAAGAAGCGGGTCTCCAAGCGCAAGTTCTTCCCCGGGTACATCCTCATCGAGATGCAGATGGACGAGGACACCTGGTACGTGGTCAAGGAGACCCCCCGGATCACCGGATTTCTGGGAGACGCCTCCCGGCCCGTGCCGCTCAACGAAGACGAAGTGATCCGGCTGCGCGCGCAGATGTCCGGATCGGCGGAAAAGCCGCGCCCCAAGTACGCCTACGAGGTGGGCGAAGGGGTGCGGGTTATCGACGGCCCGTTCGCCAACTTCACCGGCACGCTGGACGAAGTGCATCCGGAACGGGGCAAAGTCAAGGTCATGGTCTCCATCTTCGGCCGGGCGACCCCGGTGGAGTTGGAGTTCTCTCAGATAGAAAAGGCGTAAGGGACGACGATGGCCAAGGAAATTACCGGAAAAATCAAGCTGCAGGTGCCTGCGGGCGCCGCCAACCCGTCCCCCCCCGTGGGCCCGGCCCTCGGCCAGCGGGGTGTGAACATCATGGAGTTCTGCAAGGCGTTCAACGCCCGCACGCAGGACCAGGCGGGGATGATCATCCCGGTGGTGATCACCGTCTATGCCGACCGAAGCTTCACGTTCGAGACCAAGTCGCCGCCCGCGTCGGTCCTTCTCAAGAAGGCCGCCGGGATCGCCAAGGGCTCGAGCGAGGCCAACAAGAATAAAGTGGGGAAAGTGACCTGGGACCAGGTGCGGGAGATCGCGAAAATCAAGACGGCCGACCTCACGGCCGCCGACGAGAAGGCGGCGCTGGCGACCATCGCCGGAACCGCCCGCTCGATGGGTATCGTGGTCGAATAACCGCGCCATTGCAGGAGAAACGGTAGATGCCGAAGAACGGAAAGCGGTTGGCGAAAGCCCTCTCGCAGCTGGACCGCGAAAAGCGGTACCCGCTGAACGAGGCGCTGTCGCTGGCCAAGAGCCTGGCCGCCGCCAAGTTTGACGAGACCGTCGAACTGTCGGTGCGGCTGGGGGTCGATCCGACCAAGGCGGATCAGATGGTGCGCGGGGCGGTGACCATGCCCAGCGGCACCGGGAAGACCCGCCGGATCATCGTGTTCGCCAAGGGGGAGAAGGCCAAAGAAGCCGAAGCCGCCGGGGCGGACATCGTGGGCGCCGACGAGCTGGCCACGAAGATCATGGAAGGATGGACCGACTTCGACGTGGCCGTGGCCACGCCGGACATGATGGGCGTCGTCGGGCGCCTGGGCAAGGTGCTGGGGCCGCGCGGTCTTATGCCCAACCCCAAGTCGGGAACGGTGACCTTTGACGTGGCCAAGGCCATCAAGGAGATCCAGGCGGGCAAGGTGGAGTTCCGGGTGGAGAAGGCGGGCATCGTCCACGCCCCCATCGGAAAAGCCAGCTTCAGCGCCGAGGCGCTGTACCACAACGCCCGCGCACTGGTCGACCAGCTCATCAAGATGAAGCCGGCGGCCGCCAAGGGGACGTACATCCGCGGCATCACGGTGAGCACCACCATGGGCCCCGGCATCCGGGTCGACGCGTCGCCGACGGCGATCGCCGCCCTGCCGGCCGCGTAAGGAGGAGCGACAATGCCTACCGCAGCGAAAGCCGCAGAGATCGAAAGCCTCCGGGAGTCTTTCACCGGAGCCAAGGTGGCGGTGGTGGCCAACTTCACCGCCCTGACCGCGGAGGAAGTGACGGCGCTGCGCCGCACCCTGCGCGCCAAGGGCGCCAAGGTGAAGGTGGTGAAGAACACCCTGGCCAAAATCGCCGCCGAAGGGACCGGCATGGAAAAGGTGAAGGACGCCTTCACCGGCCCCGTGATGGTGACGTTCGGCTACGACGAGGACATCTCGGCCCCGGCCAAGACCATCCTCGACTTCGCCAAGGGGAGCAAGGACCGGGTCACCGTGGTGGGCGGGATGGTGGAAGGCTCCGCCGTCGACGCCGCCGGGGTGAAAGTCCTGGCCGACATGCCCCCCAAGCCGGTGGTCCAGGCCATGTTCCTGGGACTGCTGCAGGCGCCTGCCCGCAGCTTCCTGGGCCTGCTGACCAACGTGCCGCGCAGCCTCATGAACGTCATGAGCAACTACGCCGAAAAACAGCAAAAGGGGGAAGGCTGAGAAGCCGACCCCGCCCGAAACACACATACAACGATTACGCTAAGATCGGAGGACTCTCATGTCGGTTACCAAGGACGCTGTTAAGGACTATCTGAAGAACATGCCGGTGCACGAGCTTCTGGGCTTCGTGAAGGAGCTCGAGGAAGAGTGGGGCGTCTCCGCCGCCGCTCCGGCCGCCGCCGCCGTGGCCGCCGCTCCTGCCGCCGCCGCCGAGGACGCCGGACCCACCGAGGTCTCCGTGATCCTGACCGGCGCCGGGGACAAGAAAATCCAGGTCATCAAGGTGGTCCGCGAGATCACCGGCCTGGGCCTCAAGGAAGCCAAAGACCTGGTCGACGGCGCCCCGAAGCCGGTGAAGACCGGCCTGCAGCGCCCCGAAGCCGACGACATCAAGGCCAAGCTGGAAGAGGCCGGAGCCACCATCGAAATCAAATAAGGCGTGACCGCCCTATTGAATTTCGACAACGGTTTCCTCGCGACGATCCACGGATCGCGGGAAGGGCGGGCTTAGTCCGCCCTTCCCTTTTTTCACCCGCGAGCGCCGGGCCGGCCGATTGGCCGCGGCCGGCGAGGCGCCACTGGGAGGAGCATGCATGACCAAAGCCGCCACGTACCGCACGGGGAAAGCCCCCATTGCGCGCAAGGATTTTTCCCGGATTCCCAAAATCCTCGACATCCCGAACCTGCTCGAGGTGCAGACCACGTTCTACGAGCGTTTTCTCCAGAAAAACGTCTCGCCACTGGCGCGCAAGAGGCAGGGACTGCACGAAGTCTTCCAGTCGGTCTTTCCGATCACCGACTTCAACGGCACGGCCACCCTTGAGTACAAAGGGTACGAGCTGGGAATCTGGGAGTCCTCCACCGGCGAATACCTCGACCTCGGCGGGCCGGGCGTCAAGGATCCGTCCAACGGCAAGCCTCTCCAGTACAAGCCCCTCTTCGACGAGGAAGAGTGCATCAAGCGGGGGCTCACCTACGCCGATCCGCTGAAAATCCTCGTGCAGCTCGTGGTCAAGAACCGGGACGAGAAGACCGGCGAAGAGACCATCCGCGAGGTGAAAGAGCAGAAAATCTACCTCGGCGAGATCCCGCTCATGACCGAGCACGGGACCTTTATCATCAACGGGACCGAGCGGGTGGCCGTCTCCCAGCTCCACCGTTCGCCCGGCGCGTTCTTCACCTCCGAAAAGGGGAAAGGCGCCCAGGCGGGGCAGGTCAACTTCTCCGCCCGGCTGATCCCCTACCGCGGCTCGTGGCTCGACTTCGAATTCGACGTCAAGGACATCCTCCACGCCCGCATCGACCGGCGCCGCAAGTTCCCGGCCACCATCCTGCTCAAGGCCCTCGGGTACGACGAGCAGGAGCTGCTCTCCCATTTTTACGCCACCACCCAGCTCCACTACGACGCCGACCGGGACCACTTCTCCCTGTTGGTCAACAAAGAGCTGCTCAACCTTGGCATCAAGCCCGAGCGGGACATCAAGGACAAGGGCGGCTCCGTGGTCGTCAAGGGGGGGCGCAAGCTCAACCGGCGCGCCATCAAGCAGATGGAGGCCGCCGGCGTCGCCGAGCTGCAGGTCAGCGAGGAGGAGGTCCTGGGCCGCTTCATCGCCGAAGACATCATCGACGTCGCCACCGGCGAAGTTTTGCTCGAGATCAACCAGCCCCTGACCGCCGAGTCGCTCAAGGTCATCCGGGACCGGAAGATCGACGCCATCTCGATCCTCGTCATCGACGACCAGTCCCGCGATACCTCCGTGCGCGACACCCTGGCCATGGACAAGATCGAGTCGACCGAGGAGGCGCTGAAGGAAATCTACAAGCGGATGCGCCCGGGCGATCCCCCCACCCCCGACACCGCCCGGACCCTGTTCGACAACCTCTTCTTCAACCCGAAGCGGTACGACCTCTCCGACGTGGGACGGCTCAAGCTGAACACCCGCCTCGGGCTCGACTTCCCGCTGACGAAGCGGACCCTCGACCGGGAAGACGTGCTCGCCACCCTGAAGGTGCTGTTCGACCTGAAGCGGGGCATGGGCTCCGTCGACGACATCGACCACCTGGGGAACCGGCGCGTCCGCTCCGTGGGCGAGTCGGTCGAGAACCAGTTCCGCATCGGGCTCGTCCGGATGGAGAAAGCCATCGTCGAGCGGATGAACATGATGGATCTGGCCACCTGCATGCCCCACGACCTGATCAACTCCAAGCCGGTCACCGCCGCCATCAAGGAGTTCTTCGGTTCGTCGCAGTTGTCGCAGTTCATGGACCAGACCAACCCCCTGTCGGCCGTCACCCACAAGCGGCGCCTCTCGGCCCTTGGGCCGGGCGGCCTGACCCGCGAGCGGGCCGGGTTCGAAGTGCGGGACGTCCATCCCTCCCACTACGGCCGCATCTGCCCCATCGAAACCCCTGAAGGTCCGAACATCGGCCTTATCTCGTCGCTGTCCACCTTTGCGCGGGTGAACGAGTTCGGGTTCATCGAAGCCCCCTACCGGAAAGTCGTCGACGGCGCCGTCTCCGACACCGTCGAATACCTCTCCGCCATCCAGGAAGACCAGTACACCATCGCCCAGGCCAACGCCATCCTGGACGAGAAGAAACGGTTCGTCCTCGACCTGATCTCCTGCCGCAAGGGGGGGGATTACATCCTCGTTCCGCCGGCGGACGTGCAGTACATGGACGTCTCGCCCAAACAGCTCGTCTCGGTGGCCGCGTCGCTGATCCCGTTCCTCGAGAACGACGACGCCAACCGGGCGCTCATGGGCTCCAACATGCAGCGGCAGGCCGTGCCGCTGCTGAAGACCGAGGCGCCGCTCGTCGGCACCGGCATGGAGGCCAAGGTCGCCGTCGACTCCGGCTCCGTCGTCACCGCCCGGCGCGGCGGCGAGGTGATCTCGGTCGATTCGGGCCGGATCGTCATCCGCTCCGACGCGTCGGCCATCAGCGACACCAAGGTCGACATCTACAACCTGACCAAATATTCGCGCAGCAACCAGAACACCTGCATCAACCAGGTTCCCATCGTCACCCTCGGACAGAAGGTGAAGGCCCACGACGTCATCGCCGACGGCCAGTCCACCGACCGGGGCGAGCTGGCGCTGGGCAAGAACGTCCTCGTCGCCTTCATGCCGTGGAACGGCTACAACTTCGAGGACGCGATCATCATCTCCGAGAAGCTGGTCAAGGACGACGCCTTCACCTCCATCCACATCGAGGAGTTCGAAGTCGAAGCCCGCGACACGCGCCAGGGGAAAGAGGACATCACCCGCGACATTCCCAACGTCTCGGAAGAGTCGCTCAAGAACCTGGACGAATCGGGGATCATCCGCATCGGCGCCAAGGTCAAGACCGGCGACATCCTCGTCGGCAAGGTGACCCCGAAAGGGGAGACGCTCCTTTCGCCCGAGGAGAAGCTCCTCAAGGCCATCTTCGGCGAAAAGGCCGGCGACGTGCGCGACACCTCGCTGACCGTCCCCCCCGGCAACGAGGGGACCGTCATCAACGTCAAGGTCTTCACCCGCCGGGGCGCCGACAAGGACCAGCGGACCCTCCAGATCGAGGAAGAGGAGCGTGAGCGCCTCAACATCGACATGGAAGACGAGATCAACATCCTGCTGGCCGAACGGAACACCAAGATCCGCTCCCTGCTGGTCGGCAAGAAGGCTCTGGCCGACGTCAAGAAGGGAAGCAAGCTGGTCGTCGAGAAGGGTACCCTTCTCACCGACGAGTTCCTGAAGGAGATCGACGGTCTCTCCCTGCTCAAGCTGGAAGTGGCCGACGGCCCCGCTCTGGAGGCCATCACCCGGATCGAAGGCGAGACCAAGGGGATGATCGACATCATCCGCAACCGCTACGAAGACCGGATCAACAAGTTCTCCCGGGGCGACGAGCTGCCGCCGGGGGTCATCAAGATGGTCAAGGTCTACGTCGCCATCAAGCGCAAGCTCCAGGTGGGCGACAAGATGGCCGGGCGCCACGGAAACAAGGGCGTCGTCTCCATCATCGTCCCCGAAGAGGACATGCCCTTCATGGAGGACGGCACCCCCGTCGACATCGTCCTCAACCCCCTGGGCGTGCCGAGCCGCATGAACGTGGGGCAGATCATGGAGACCAACCTGGGTATGGCCGCCAAACGGCTCAACACCTACATGATGACCCAGGTTTTCGACGGCGCCGTCGAGAAAAACATCCGCGACCTGCTGGCCGAGTCGGGTTACCCGGAGAACGGGAAGATCAGCCTCATCGACGGCAAGAGCGGCGACTACTTCGACCAGAAAGTGACCGTGGGCTACATCTACATGTTGAAGCTCCATCACCTGGTCGACGACAAGATCCACGCCCGCTCCACCGGCCCCTACAGCCTCGTCACCCAGCAGCCGCTGGGAGGCAAGGCCCAGTTCGGCGGGCAGCGGCTCGGCGAGATGGAGGTCTGGGCGCTGGAAGCCTACGGCGCCGCCTACACGTTGCAGGAGATGCTTACCGTCAAGTCCGACGACGTGGAAGGGCGCAAACGCATGTACGAATCGATCGTGAAGGGAGACCATTCGCTCTCCCCCGGCCTGCCGGAGTCGTTCAACGTCCTCGTCAAGGAGCTGCAAGCCCTTGCGCTGGACGTGGAGCTGCTGAACACCGACGAGTGACCCGGCCGGAATACGAGCGAACCCTTAACGACAACCGCATAAACAGGAGCGAAACCATTGGATACCTTCGGAGCCTCTTTCGGGGACAAACCCAAAGATCCAATCTCCTTTAACGCCATCCGCATCCGGCTGGCCAGCCCGGAGAAGATCCGCAGCTGGTCCTTCGGCGAAGTGAAGAAACCGGAGACCATCAACTACCGGACCTTCAAGCCGGAGCGGGACGGCCTCTTCTGCGCCAAGATTTTCGGCCCGGTCAAGGACTGGGAGTGCAACTGCGGCAAGTACAAGCGGATGAAGCACAAAGGCATTGTCTGCGAGAAGTGCGGCGTCGAAGTCATCCTCTCCAAAGTTCGCCGCGAGCGGATGGGGCACATCGAGCTGGCCTCGCCTGTGGCCCACATCTGGTTCTTCAAGGGGCTGCCGTCGCGCATCGGCAACTACCTCGACCTGACCCTGCGCGACCTCGAAAAAGTTATCTATTTCGAGAGCTACATCGTCACCGATCCGGGCGAGACCGGCCTGAAGTACAAGCAGCTCCTCTCCGAGGAGCAGCTCCGGCGCCATCAGGAGGAGTTCGGCCCCGACGCCTTCAAGGCCGGGATCGGCGCCGAAGCCATCGATGAGCTGATCCGCGAGATCGACATCGAAGAGCTGGCCGAGGAGCTCAAGGCCGCCCTCAAGGAGACCACCAGCCAGCAGACCCTGCGCAAGCTGGCCAAGAGGCTCAAGGTGGTCGAAGCCTTCCGCACCTCCGGCAACAAGCCGGAGTGGATGATCCTCAAGGTCGTCCCGGTCATTCCGCCCGAGCTGCGTCCGCTGGTGCCGCTGGACGGGGGGCGCTTCGCCACCTCCGACCTCAACGACCTCTACCGGCGCGTCATCAACCGGAACAACCGGCTGAAACGGATTCAGGAGCTCAGGGCGCCCGACATCATCATCCGCAACGAAAAGCGGATGCTGCAGGAAGCCGTCGCCGCCCTGTTCGACAACGGACGCCGGGGCCGGACCCTGAAAGGGCCCAACAAGCGGCCGCTGAAATCGCTATCCGACATGCTCAAGGGGAAGCAGGGGCGGTTCCGCCAAAACCTTCTCGGCAAGCGGGTCGACTACTCCGGCCGGTCGGTCATCGTCGTCGGCCCCGAGCTTTCGTTCCATGAGTGCGGCCTGCCCAAGAAAATGGCCGTGGAGATGTTCAAGCCGTTCATCTTCCACAAGCTCGAGCAGAAAGGCTACGCCACCACCATCAAGTCGGCCAAGAAAATGGTCGAGCAGGAGCGCCCGGAGGTCTGGGAAGTGCTCGAAGACGTGGTGCGCGACCACCCGGTCATGCTCAACCGCGCCCCGACGCTCCACCGGCTCGGCATCCAGGCCTTCATGCCCCGGCTCGTCGAGGGGAAAGCCATCCAGCTTCACCCCCTGGTCTGCGCCGCCTTCAACGCCGACTTCGACGGCGACCAGATGGCGGTCCACGTGCCGCTGTCGCTGGAGGCCCAGACCGAGGCCAAGTTCCTGATGATGTCGATTAACAACATCCTGAGCCCGGCCAACGGCAAGCCGATCGCCGTCCCGTCCCAGGACATCGTCCTCGGCTGCTTCTACCTGACCAAGGCCCGGGGCGCCAGCAAGGGCGAGGGGAAAGTCTTCGCCTCCCCCAACGAGGTGCGGATCGCCTACGACAACCGGGAGCTCGACATGAACGCCCGGATCAAGGTTCGCATCGACGGCGCGATCCACGACACCACCGCCGGACGGGTCCTCTTCTACGAAATCCTTCCCGAAGGGTTCCCCTTCGCGCAGGTCAACAAGCTGATGGTCAAGAAGCAGCTCCAGAACCTGGTCAACGAAGTCTTCATCGACTTCGGCCGGGACGCCTGCGTGCAGTTCCTCGACCGGATGAAGAACTTGGGCTTCTCCGTGGCCACCAAGGCCGGCATCTCCATCTCGCTGGACCAGATGATCATCCCCGACGACAAGGAGAAGATGGTCGGCAAGGCCCGGGGCGAAGTGGCCAAGGTCGAGGCCCAGTACCACGACGGCCTCATCACCCACGGCGAGCGGTACAACAAGATCATCG
>JADGCD010000006.1 GCA_015229165.1 Nitrospinota bacterium
CAGGGGATCAACGCCAACATCATGTCGCTGGGGGGGGTGGCCATCGCCGTCGGCGAGATGATCGACGGCGTCATCGTGATGATCGAAAACGGTCTGCGCCATCTGGCTGCGGAGCGGGAGCAACGGGGACGTCCGCTGACGGAGCGGGAGCGGTGGGAGGTGGTGGGACGCTCATCCCGGGAGGTGGGGCCGGCGCTTTTCTATTCCTTGCTGATCATCACCGTCTCGTTCTTCCCGGTCTTTGCCTTGCAAGCGCAGGAGGGGCGCCTCTTCGCCCCGCTGGCCTACACCAAGACCTACACCATGCTGGCCGCCGCGTTGCTGGCGGTGACAGTGGCGCCGGTCTTGATGGGGCTGTTCCTGCGGGGGGCGGTTCCCGCCGAGGATGCCAATCCGCTGAACCGGTGGCTCCGGTCGCTCCACACCCCGCTGCTGGAGGCGGCTCTGCGCCGCCGCCGGGCGACGGTGGCCCTCGCGCTGCTTTTTGTGGCGAGTCTCCTGTACCCCCTGTCGCGGCTCGGCTCCGAGTTCATGCCGCCGCTGGACGAGGGGGACATCCTCTACATGCCGACCACCGCGCCGGGGATCTCGGTCACCAAGGCGCGCGAGATTCTCCAGCAGACCGACCGGATCCTGAAAACCTTCCCCGAGGTCGAGAGCGTCTTCGGCAAGGCGGGCCGGGCCGAGACCGCCACCGACCCGGCGCCCCTGATGATGCTCGAAACGACCGTCCGGCTCAAACCGCGGGAGACGTGGCCCGACCCGTCGAAAAGCTCCCGCGATCTGATGCGGGAGATGGACGCCGCCATCCGGTTCCCCGGCCTCGCCAACGCCTGGACGATGCCGATCAAGACCCGGATCGACATGCTCTCCACCGGCATCAAGACCCCGGTGGGGATCAAGGTCTCCGGGCCCGACCTGGCGACGCTGGAACGGGTGGCCGGGGAGGTTGAGCGGGTGGTGAAACGGGCGCCGGAGACGGTCTCCGCCTTCGCCGACAGGAGCGCCGCCGGTTATTTTCTCGACTTCGACATCCGCCGCCGGGACGCGGCCCGCTACGGCCTGACCGTCGCCGACGTGCAGGAGGTCATCGGCTCGGCCATCGGCGGCATGAGCGTCACCGAGACCGTGGAGGGGCTGGAGCGGTATCCGGTGAATGTTCGCTACCCCCGCGAGCTGCGGGACGACCTGACGCAACTGAAACGGGCGCTGGTGGCCACCCCCACCGGGGCGCAGATTCCCCTGTCGCTGGTGGCGGACATCACGACGCGCCGGGGCGCCGATTCGGTCAAGACGGAAAACTCCCGCCCGTCGGCCTGGGTCTATGTGGACATCGATACCGACGACATCGGGGGCTACGTGGCCCGGGCGAAGGAGGCGGTGGCGGCGGTCACCCTGCCTCCCGGCTATACGCTCGAATGGTCGGGGCAGTACGAATACATGGAGCGGGCCCGCCAGCGTCTGGCGCTCGTGGCGCCGGTGACGGTGGCGCTGATCTTTCTCTTGCTCTACTTCCACTTCGGCGAATATGTGGGGCCGTTGGTGGTGATGGTGTCGCTCCCCTTCGCGCTGGTGGGGGGCGTCTGGCTGGTCTGGCTGCTCGACTACAACCTGTCGGTGGCGGTGGGGGTCGGCTTCATCGCGCTGGCCGGGGTGGCGTCGGAGGTGGGGGTGCTGATCCTGACCTTCATTGACCAGACCGTCGATGAGCGACGCCGTGCGGGGGGGGGGCGTCCTCCTGTCGGCGGCCCAACTGTACGCCGCCGCCCGGGACGGGGCTTCGCAGCGGCTACGGCCGGTGGTAATGACTTCGGTCACGACCTTCGTGGGGCTGGCGCCGATCATGTGGGGGACCGGGACCGGTTCGGAGGTCATGCGCCGGATCGCGGCGCCGATGGTGGGAGGGATGGTCACTACCATGCTACTCGGGCTGGTGGTGTTGCCGGTGGTCTATGGATATGTTCTGGTCTGGCGGGAGCGGCGTCTCGCCTCCACCTATTAACGGGAGAATGAAATGAACGTACCGTCGCTGTTCATGGCCGTTCTGTTGGCATCCTGCGGCATGGCATTCGCCGCCGACCCCCATGAGGGGCATGGGGCGCCGACCGCCGCTCCAAGCGCCCACGAGGCGATGGTCGACCCGTTCATGGTGAAAAAGGAGATCGACGGATACACCGTCACCTTCCATGTCATGCCCTCCGCCGACGACATGAAGAGCATGGGCGCCGACAGCCTGATGGTGAAGATCGAAAAGGGGGGCGTCGTCGTGGCGGGGGTGATCGCCAATTCGAAGGTGATCTTCCCCGACGGGCGGGAGGAGACGAAACCGATGATGGTCATGGGGGATTGGCTTATGGCCGGGTACGATCTGGCCAAGGAAGGGCGCCATCAGCTGATGGTTCTCTTCAAGACCGCCGACGGACAGAAACGCTTCGGCGGGGTCTGGTATCCGCAACCCAAATAGCCGTCGATCGGTATTGACTCCTTTCCCCATCGGTTTATAGTTGAGAGACACGTCGTATCGTTGAAGAGGGGGTGTTCATGGACGTTCGGGTGCAGGCTTGCCAGAACTGCGGGTCGGAACGGACCCGGAATCTGCTCGTGCGGGAACCGGAAAAACAGGATCAGGTCTTCGTCCAGTGCGTCGAGTGCGAGGAGCTGGTCTCCCGCTACGCGCTGGCGGAGAACGGGTACTACCACCACGGCAAGGGGTTCGAATCGTACATGCGCAGCATGAAACGGGCCGGCTCGACCGCCTCGGCGCAGGAGATGAAGGACAGCTTCGAGAACATCCGGGCCGTGACGCTGGACGAGTTCGCCTCGGTCATCAACGATCTCAACCGCAAGGAACGGGACGACCGGACCCGCCGCTGAACCGGAGGCGCGCGGGAAACGCCACGCCCCGTCCCGGTCGGAAATCCCTGCGGGTCACCCCTCTTCGGCCAGCCCCTTGGCGAACCATTCCTGCAAGAGCTCCCGCAACTGGGTCATGTTGCGGACCCCATGCTCCCGCCTGAAGTAGGCTAGCGGAATCACCCCCTTGGCCGCTGAGGTGTGGCCGCCGGCGGAGCCGATGGCGCCGAACAGCCCCTTCATCAGGACGCCTGCGTCCCGCTCGCCGCCGAGGTAGCGCAGCGAAATCACCACGTTCCCCTCGTAGACCCCTCCTACCGCTGACCAGGTCACTTCGCCGAACTGGGTGCCGAAGTCGGCCAGCCGGGGGATGATGTCCTCCTGGCGCACGGTGTCGAGCCAGATGAAAATCATGTCCCGGATGATCTTCCGGTTCTTGATGGCCCGGACGAAATAGCGCAGTTCGTCCGGTTTCAACCGGGGCCGGGACATGGAGGAGAGGAGTTGGATATTCGCCCGTGGCCACAGGGCGGTGAAGGCGTCGAAGTCGCGGCGGGTGGTGTCCCGCGAGAGGTTCATGGTGTCGGTGGTGATGCCGTAGAGGAGCCCGGTGGCCACCGGTTCGTCGATGTAGGTCTCGGAGGCCACCAAATATTCGTAGAGCATGGTCGAGGTGGCGCCGCAGGCCGGGTCGACGTCGTAGAACGAGCAGGCGAAACTGTGGGGATACGGATGGTGGTCGATGACCGCATCGACCGTGTGCGAGAAGGTATCACCGAAGTAGGGGGGCTGCACATCGACCATGACCACCCGGTCGAAGGCGGACAGTTCGATGGGAGTGATGGTCCGGATGGCGGTCTTCAGGAGCGACAGCATCGCCAGGTTCTCGTTGCGGGTGACGGCGCCGAAGGTGACGAGGGAGGCGGTCTCGTCGGTCCGCCCCAGCAACGCCTGCACCGCCATGCCGCTGGCGATGGCGTCCGGGTCGGGGTCGTTCTGCGTCAGGATGGCGATCTTGCGCCCCCCGGCCAGGGTCTCCCGCAGACGCAACGCCTTGCGCCGGGCCTCCAGCACCTCCCACTCCCGGTTCATCACCTGCCGCGCCGTCCGGTCCAGATCGAGGATCACCATGTTGGGCTGCTGGTGGCGCGGGAATCCGGGGGAGTTTTCCGTCAGCAACAGGATGGCCGGCGGGCGGGAGCGGGAAGAGAGGATCTCGATAAGGATGGCGAAGGGGCCCGCGTCGCCGGTGGAGAGGATCACCCGGTCGTCTTCGGTGATGTCGAAGGAGCCGAGGGCGTCCAGGTCGATGTGGCTCCAGAAGTCGATCCCCCCCCCGTCGGGGACGTCCGGCATCCACTCTTCCCGTTCGCGGAACCAGACGATCCGGAGCTGGTCGTCCTTCGCGGCGAGCGACCGGATGGCGGAGACATGCTCCGCCCGGTCGACAAAGGCAAAATAACGCATGGAGGGACGGCCCCGGAAATTGGCGACGCAGGAACGGCGCTATTCTATCATGGAGGGAGCAGCGAGGAGGACGACCATGACAACCCGGCGGATCGAGATCGGCGTGGCGGGGATGACCTGCGCCGCCTGCGTGCGGCGGGTGGAGAGCTTTCTCAAAAAAGGGGAGGGGGTCGCCCAGGCCAGCGTCAACCTCGCCACCGAATCGGCCACCGTCACCTACGACGAAGGAAAGATCGGCGCCGACACGCTCAAGGGGCTGGTGGCCAAGGCCGGCTACGAGCCGTACGATCTGGTCGATCCCTTCGATCCCGCGCAGGGGGAGCGCAAAGAGGACGAGCGGGCCGACGCGCGCATGCGTCTGGCCGTCGCCGCGACGTTGACCGCGCCGGTGATGCTGCTGGCCATGGGGCCGATGGTCGGCGTCGATACCGGAGTCTCCCACGTCTCCTCCGGCGTCGCGCAGGCGCTTTTCTCTACGGCGGCCCTCTTCTACGCCGGGCGCCAGTTCTTCGTCGGGGCGTGGAAGGCGGCCCGGGCGGCTACCTCCGACATGAACACCCTCATCGCGCTGGGAACCTTTTCCGCCTGGAGCTACTCGATGGTGGCGGTGACGGCGCCGGGAGTCGTCCCGCACGACGGCGGGCATCCCCCCCTCTACTTCGAGTCGGCGGCGATGATCGTCACCCTGATCCTGCTGGGGAAGTATCTTGAAGCGGCGGCCCGGGGAAGGGCGGGGGACGCCATCGCCCATCTGGTTCGGCTCCGCCCTCGGACCGCCACGGTAGTCCGCGACGGGGTCGAAACGGCGGTAGAGATCGGTCAGGTGAAAGTGGGGGAGATGGTCCGGGTCCGCCCCGGCGAAGCCTTCCCGGTGGACGGCGAAGTGGTGGAAGGCGCCTCGTCGGTGGACGAATCGATGCTGACCGGCGAGTCGATGCCGCAGGACAAAAAGCCGGGCGATGCGGTCGCCGGGGGGACGGTCAACGGAACCGGGTCGTTGTTGATCCGTGCCACCGCCGTCGGCGCCCGGACCGCGTTGGCAAAGATCATCCGCCTCGTGCGGGAGGCCCAGGGGGCGAAAGCCCCCATCCAGAAACTGGCCGACTATATCGCGTCGATCTTCGTCCCCATCGTCGTCACCATCGCCGTCGTCACCTTCGCCGTCTGGTTCATGGTCGGGCCAGAGCCACGGTTCATCCACGCGCTTACCGCCTTTGTGGCGGTGCTGATTATCGCCTGCCCCTGCGCGTTGGGGCTTGCCACGCCGACCGCCATCATGGTGGGGACCGGCATGGGCGCCAAAATGGGGGCGCTGGTCAAAACGGGGGAGTCGCTGGAACGGGCGGCCAAACTCGATACCCTGCTGCTCGACAAAACCGGCACCGTCACCAGCGGGCAGCTCTCCGTCACCGACGTGGTGTGGGATACCGACGTTCTGGTCTACGCCGCCGCTGTCGAACGCCACTCGGAGCATCCGGTGGGACGGGCAGTGGTCGCCGAAGCGAACCGTCGGCTCCTTCCGCCAAAAGAGGCGGCCGACTTCGCCTCGACCACCGGCGCCGGAGTGACCGCCGTGGTGGAGGGGAAAGGGATCGCCGTCGGCTCGGCCCGGCTTATGGCGCAGTGGTCGGTCGATCTGTCCGCCCTGGAGCAGGAAGCCGACCGGCTGGCGGGGGAGGGGAAGACCCCTCTCTTCGTGGCCGTTGACGGGGTGGCCAAAGGAATCGTCGCCGTGGCCGATACTCTCCGCCCCGAAGCGGTTGCTGCCGTTGCCCGGTTGAAAAGAGAGGGGCTTCGCGTTGTCATGGTCACTGGCGACCGGCGCACCGTCGCGGAAGCAGTGGCGGCGCTGGCCGGGATCGACGAAGTGATCGCCGACACCACCCCGGCGGAAAAAGGGGAGGCGGTCGATAGGCTGAAAGCCGAAGGCCGAATTGTCGGCATGGTGGGGGACGGCATCAACGACGCCCCGGCGCTGGCGGCGGCCGACGTCGGTTTCGCCATCGGCGCGGGAACCGACGTGGCCATCGAGTCGGCCGACATCACCCTCGTGCGCGGCGACCTTGCGGTCATCGGCGACACCATCGCTCTCGGGAAGGCGACGTTGCGGACGATTCGCCGGAACCTCTTCTGGGCTTTCTTCTACAACGCGGCGCTGATTCCGGTGGCGGCGGGGGTTCTCTACCCGGCCTGGGGCGTCACCATCGGCCCCATGCTGGCGGGCGCCGCCATGGCCTTCTCGTCGGTGACGGTGGTCGGCTCCTCCCTCCTGCTGCGCCGGTTCCGCCCCCCGCGCTGACCGGCGGTGATCGTCGTTGCTTGCCCCCCATGGCGGGGATAGAATGACCGTATCCGCTTATTACACATCCACAGAGGGTTTCCGCGCCATGCGAATCGGGGTTCTGACGGGGGGGGGCGACTGCCCCGGTCTCAATGCGGTCATCCGGGCCGTGGTGAAGACCGCCATTCACCAGTACGGCGACACGGTCATCGGATTCCGGGACGGCTTCTCCGGCCTCATAAAGGACAAAACCGTGCCCCTCGATCTGCCCAGCGTCAGCGGCATCCTTCCCCGCGGGGGGACAATCCTCGGCTCCTCCAACCGGGACAACCCGTTCCGCTACGCCGAACGGCGCAACGGCCAGGCCACCCAGTCGGACGTCTCCGACACGGTGGTGGAGACCTACCGGAAGCACGAGCTCGACTGCCTCATCGTCATCGGCGGCGACGGGACGCTGGAGATCGCCCACAAGTTCACCGCCAAGGGGCTCAACGTCATTGGCATCCCCAAGACCATCGACAACGACCTGTCGGCCACCCATGTCACCTTCGGTTTCGACACGGCGGTCAACACGGTCATGGAGGCCATCGACAAGATCATGACCACCGCCGAAAGCCATCACCGGGTGATGGTGGTGGAGGTCATGGGCCGCGACGCCGGGTGGATCGCCATCTCCGCAGGGATGGCGGGGGGCGCCCACATCATCCTCATCCCCGAGATTCCCTTCGATATGGAGCGGATCGCCGAACAGATATATACCCGCAAGGGGCGGGGCAAGCATTTCACCGTCATCGTGGTGGCCGAAGGGGCGAAGGCGGCCGGGGGCGACCGGATCATCAAGCGGATCGTCGAAGGATCGTCGGAGACGGTCCGCCTGGGCGGGGTGGGGGACATGGTCGCCCGCGAGCTGGAGGAGTTGACCCATCTGGAGGCCCGCTGCACCGTGCTGGGGCATATCCAGAGGGGGGGGACACCGTCGGCCTTCGACCGTATTCTCTCCACCCGCTACGGCGCCACGGCGGCGGTCTTCGCCCACGAGAAAAAGTTCGACCACATGGTGGCGTTGCGCACCCCGGACATCGCCGCCGTCCCCCTTTCCGAGGCGCTCCACCAGATGAAGCGGGTTCCCCCCACCGGCGGCCATGTGGAGACCGCCCGGCGGGTCGGCATCTCCTTCGGCGACTAGGGCATGAGGATCGTTCGCGGCCTGCGCAACCTGAACGAACGGCTCCCCAGCCCCACGGTGGCGCTCGGGAACTTCGACGGAGTCCATGTGGGGCATCAGGCCATCTTCGCCCGGACCGTCGATCAGGCCCGGCGGGAGGGGGGGACCGCCATGGTCTACACCTTCGACCCCCATCCGCTCAAAATCCTCGCCCCCGATCAGGAGATCAGCCTTCTGACCGGCTTTAAGAAAAAGATGGAGCTGGTTGCCGGAAGCGGCATTGAAGTGGCTCTGTTGGCCGACTTCAACCGCAACTTTGCGCGGATGCACCCGAAAGAGTTCGCCACCCGCCTGAAGGAGGGGATCGGCATGACCCGCGTGGTGGTGGGACACGACTACTCCTTCGGGCAAGGGAAGAGCGGCACCATCGAATCCCTCTCCCGGCTGGGGGAGGAGCTTGGTTTCACCGTCGAGGTGGTCGAAGCGGTGGAGCGGGAAGGGGGGCGGGTCTCCTCGACCCGGATCCGGGGGCTCCTGTTCGACGGGGAGGTGGCCACGGCCGCCCGGCTGTTGGGACGTCCCTACTCGCTCGAGGGGAAGGTGGTCGAAGGGTACAAACGGGGCCGCACCCTCGGTTTCCCCACCGCCAACCTCGAAACTCCCTTCGAAGTGGTTCCCGCCACCGGGGTTTACGCGGTTCGGGTCTCGGTGGAAGGAGGAGCGCCTGCGCCCGGGGTCGCCAACGTCGGTTTCAACCCCACCTTCGGACGGGATGACTTTATTATCGAGACCTACCTAATTGATTATAATGGCGATCTGTACGGCAAGGAGTTGGAGATTTTCTTCGTCGCCCGACTGCGGGGAGAGACCCGCTTCGCCTCGGTGGAGGAGCTGAAAGCCCAGATCGGCGCCGATATCGACGCCGCCCGCCGGGCGCTGGTTTAACCCCCTCCCGAAAATCCCTTGCGGACGGCCCTTCAGCCGAATAGAATACCCGTTTTCCGCGATAGCCCCCCTGTGGGGAAGCCGTACACAACGCAAAGGACTCCCGTGAGCCGTTCCCTTCCGCGCATCGTCATCACCGGTGTGGGGCTTGCCGCCCCCAACGGCGACAACCTGCCCGCATTCCGGCAGGCGTTGCTTGAAGGCGTATCGGGGGTGGAGCTGTTCGAGACCCGCTACATGGAACCGGTTCCGGCCGGGATCTGCCATTTCGACCAGTACAAGTACCAGTCCAAGAAGGCGGCCCGTCGCGGCACCCGGGCCGGGGGCATTTCCATCTATTGCGCCAACGAAGCGGTGGCCGACGCCGGAATCGACCTTGCGACCCGCGACCTCTCCGCCGTGGGGGTCTTTATCGGCATCACCGAACACGGGACCGTCGAGACCGAAAACGAGGTCTACAACCTCGGGACGTATCAGAACGACGTAAAGTACTGGACCCACCACCACAACCCCCGCACCGTGGCCAACAATCCGGCGGGGGAGGTGACCCTGAACCTGAAGATTACCGGTCCCCATCTCTGCCTCGGCGCCGCCTGCGCCGCCGGGAACGTGGGGCTGATCTATGGCGCCCAGATGCTCCAGCTCGGCGAGGTCGATCTGGCGCTGGCAGGCGGGGTGTCGGAGAGCGTCCGGTCGTTCGGCGTCTTCGCCTCCTTCGCGGCGCAGGGCGCGCTGGCCCGCAACGACGATCCGACCAAGGCCTGCCGCCCCTTCGACACGCAGCGCAGCGGCGTGGTGGTGGCGGAAGGGGGCGCCCTTTTCACCCTCGAACGGCTCGACGACGCGCTGGCCCGCAACGCGAAGATTTACGGTGAATTGGTCGGCTGGGCCTACAACTCCGACGCCTCCGACTTCGTTCTCCCCAACCCGGAACGGCAGGCCCAGTGCATGCGCAAAGCCTTGAAGATGGCCGGGCTGACCCCCGACCGTATCGACATCGTCAACACCCACGGCACCGGTACGGCGCAGGGGGACGAGTTCGAGTGCCAGGCGATCCGGTCGGTTTTCGCCGGGTCGACCCGGACCCACACGAACAACACCAAGAGCTTCATCGGCCACGCCATGGGCGCCGCCGGAGCGCTGGAGCTGGCGGGGAACCTCCCCTCCTTTTCGGACGGGATGGTCCATCCGACCATTAACCTGACGGAGCTCGATCCGGAGTGCGCGCTGCCCAATCTGGTGATCGGGACGCCGAAAAAGCTCGACCGGGTGGAGACGATCCTGAACAACTCTTTCGGCATGCTGGGTATCAACTCGGCGGTCGTGGTGAAACGGTACGACGGAAACTGACGGGCGAAACGGGCGGCGCCGAAACGGTTGAAATCGGACTCCCGATTTCGGATAATGCGTGATTCGCCAGCCAGAATTATCGAGGAAAGGGCAGATGACCAAAGACGCTATCCGGCAAGCTATCGTGGATATCATCCAGGAGATCCTTCCCGACGAAGACATGGGCGGGATCGAACTGGACAAGCCGTTGCGCGACCAGCTCGAACTCGATTCCATGGACTTTCTCGACATCGTCATGGAACTGCGCAAGCGCTACCATATCGAAGTCCCGGAGAAGGACTACATGGAGCTGAACACCCTCGGGAGCACTATCGCCTACCTCGAACCGAAGATGGCCAATCTCTAACAGGCCGTGGAAAAACTATCTGCGTTGTCTCCGGGGTGTCGAAACTGAGCTCGAAATCCTCACGTATTCCCACATACGTTCCGGTTTCTCGCTCGCTTTCTCCTACCGGAGCCTGCCTCGATAACGTTTTTCCACACCCTGCTAACCCTTCCCCTCCCGCCGACCATCCCCGTCGGCGGGACGATCGTCCTCGTTCCCCTTGAAATACGATACTGTCATCATCGGCGCCGGACTGTCGGGGCTGGCCGCCGCCATACGGCTCGCCCACTTCGGGGGGAAAGTGGCCGTTCTCGAGCGCCACTACCGGGTCGGCGGGCTCAACTCCTTCTACCGTAAAGACCGGCGCGACTTCGACGTCGGCCTGCACGCCATGACCAACTACGCCCCCCACGGGCCCAAGTCGGCGCCGTTTCAGAAACTGCTCCGCCAGCTCAGACTCCGGGAGGAGGAGTTCTCCCTTGTCCCGCAGACCCAAAGCCGCATCGTCTTTCCCGGTGTCACGCTCCCCTTCGGCAACGGCATCGAATCGTTGACCGCCTCCGTGGCCGACCGCTTCCCTTCGCAGGCCGACAATTTCCGGCGGCTGGTGGAGGAGGTCTTGGCCCACGACGAACTGAACCTTGCCAACCGGTGGTCGTCGGCCCGCCAGCGGGTCGCCGCGACCCTCACCGACCCGCTGCTGGTCGACATGCTCTTCCTGCCGCTCATGTATTACGGCTCGGCGGACGAGGAGGACATGGACTTCACCCAGTTCGTCGTGATGATGAAAGCGGTCTTTTGCGAGGGATTCTGCCGCCCCGCCGGGGGGATGCGCCCGGTTCTCGACCGGCTGCTGGCCCGCTGCGAAGAGGCGGGGGTCGAGATCCACTTGCGGACCGGCGTCGCCTCGGTCGAGGTGGCCGACGGAAAAGTGACCGGCGTCGTCACCGACGCGGGCGACCGGATCGGATGCGACGCGGTCCTCTCCTCGGCGGGGAACGTGGAGACGGCGCGGTTCTGTCCAGCGTCGGTCGCCGACGGCGAAGCTTCCCCCCGGGCGGGGCGGATGTCGTTCATGGAGTCGATCCATGTCATGAAGGCGCCGGTGGCCGACGAGGCGACCATCGTCTTCTTCAACCGGACCGACCGGCTCCGTTACCGCAAGCCCGACGCCCTCATCGACCTGGACAGCGGCGTGGTTTGCATGCCGGGCAATTTCGCCTACACCGCCGACCGCCCGGCCCCCGCCGAGGCCGACCGGACGGTCCGTATCACCAGCATCGCCGATCCCGACCGGTGGCGGACGCTCGAGGGGGACGCCTACGCCGACGCCAAGGAGCGGATGGGAATCGAACAGCGGACGGCGGCCTCTTTTGCGGTTCCCGCCGTCGGGGGGGACGTGGTATACCATGACATCTTCACGCCGCGAACGGTGGAGCGGTTCACCGGTCATGTCAACGGGGCGGTCTACGGCTCTCCCGACAAGCGGCGCGACGGCAAGACCGGCGTCCGGGGGCTCTCCCTCATCGGGACCGACCAGGGGTTTCTCGGGATCGTCGGATCGATGCTGTCGGGTATCTCCATCGCCAACCAGCTAATGACCGAACGGAAGTGAACGCGATATGACCCAGAGGGGAGTGAACGGGGTCCGGGACGCCTACGACGTGGTCGTCATCGGCGCGGGGTTGGGCGGCATGACCTGCGCCAACCGGCTGGCCAGGGCGGGGCGGTCGGTGTTGCTCCTGGAGCAGCATACCCAACTCGGCGGCCTTGCCACCTGGTTTCGCCGCAAAGGACATCTGTTCGACGTGGCGCTGCACGGCTTCCCCGTCGGCATGATCAAGACCGTGCGCAAATACTGGTCCAAAGAAGTGGCCGACCGGATCACCCAGCTCAGGGGCATCCGGTTCGACAACCCCCAGTTCAGGCTGACCACCGACTACACCCGGGAAGACTTCACCCGGCTGCTGGTCGAGGATTTCTCCGTTCCCGCCGCGACGGTGCAGGCCTTCTTCGATCACACCCGGTCGATGAACTTCTACGACGACGACGGGCGGACCACCCGGGAGCTGTTTGAAGAGTTCTTCCCGGGGCGGACCGACGTCGTCCGCCTGCTGATGGAGCCGATCACCTACGCCAACGGCTCCACCCTGGACGACCCGGCCATTTCGTACGGCATCGTCTTCTCCAACTTCATGAGCAAGGGGGTCTACACCTTCCACGGCGGCACCGACGAGTTCATCGGCCTGCTGGAGAAGGAGCTGCTCGCCAGCGGCGTCGACGTCCGGACCAAGGCCCGCGCCGAGCGGATTCTCACCGAACCCGACGGACGGGTCGTCGGCGTGGCGGTCAACGGCGTCACCGTCGGCGCCCGGTCGGTGGTCAGCAACGGGAATCTCAAATCGACCGTTCTCGACCTGCTCGACGCCGACGTTCTCCCCGCCGACTTCCGGACGCAAGCCGAGGCGGTCCGGATCAACACCTCTTCCTGCCAGGTCTACATCGGCCTCAAGGAAGGGGAGACCATCGACTACATGGGGGATCTGGTCTTCACCTCCACTGCGCCGACCTTCGACACCGACGCCATGCTGGCCAAGGAGGTCACCTCCCGCACCTATTCTGTCTACTATCCGGAGAACCGTCAGTCCGTGGGACGCACCGCCATCGTCGCCTCCTCCAACGCCCGCTACGAAGACTGGACCGGCATGAGCGAGGAACTGTACAAGGCCGACAAAGCCCGGCTGGCCGAGGCGACGCTGGACGACCTCTCCCGGTATCTCCCCCGCATCCGGGAGATGTACGACCATCTGGAAGTGGCGACCCCCCGCACCTTCGAGCGGTATACCCTGCATCGGGGGGGCTCCTCTTTCGGCACCAAGTTCGAGGGGCTGCCGGTGAGCCAGAACCTGCCGCAGGCGGCGCCGGGGCTGTTCCATACCGGCTCGGTGGCGATTATCATGTCCGGGTGGCTCGGCGCAGCCAATTACGGCGTCATCGTCGCCAACGAAGTCGACAAATATCTGGGGCGGGGGCAAGAGACATGAAGCAGTTCACCGGACGACGCATCATCGTCACCGGCGGCACCCGGGGCATCGGCAAGGCCGTGGCCGAAGCCTTTCTCGCGGAGGGCGCCCACGTTACCAGCCTCTACGGCGGCAACGACACGGCGGCCCGGGCCATGACTGAAGCCCTGCCCGACGATCAACGCTCCCGGTTCGAGACCGCCAAAGTCGACGTGGCCGATTACGCCGCCTGCGAAGCTTTTATGGGGGAGTGGGAGAAGCGTCACGACACCCTCGACGTACTCGTCAACAACGCCGGTATCCGCCGGGACGGGGTGGTCGGCATGATGCCCGCCGACGACTGGAACGCCGTTATCGACGTCAACCTGACCGGCACGTTCAACATGAGCAAGCTGGCGGTGCGTGTCATGATGCGCAAACGCTACGGGCGGATCGTCAACATGACCAGCCCCATCGGCGTCTTCGCCTTCGCCGGGCAGGCCAACTACGCCGCTTCCAAGGCGGGGCAGGTGGCGCTTACCAAGTCGCTGGCCAAGGAAGTGGCCAGCCGGAAGATCACCGTCAACTGCGTCTCCCCCGGCTTCATCGACACCGACTTCATCGCCGACCTCCCCGACGAGCAGCGGACCGCGTACCAGAAGCAGGTTCCCATGCGCCGTTTCGGAACCGCCGCTGAGGTGGCCGACAGTGTCCTCTTCCTTTCCGGGGAGAGGGCGGCCTATATCTCCGGCGCCGTTCTCGAAATCACTGGCGGTCTCTGATCCCCCGCGTCGAGGGCCCCATGCGGGCGCGAGCCCTGAGCGTCCCGTGCGCCATCGCTCATCGCCCACGCTGATACCGCGCCTGGGGCTCCTTCGTCACGGCTCTCCACGTCATGAAAAAAATATCCCTGTCCGCGCAACACTCAAAAGATGATAATGAGTTGCAAAATCAATTAAGCGGGTGAATACTGGAGTCAGCGAATATGCGCTGGCAAAGGCCCCCCGGGGTGTCGGTCGGCAGGCGCGGGACGAGTCGCGTCGCAGGCCCATAGCCTAAGGGGGCGTCGACGAGGAGATGCGGTCATGATACTCGTTACAGGAGCGGCAGGCGCCACGGGCAGGGCCATCGTCCGGTCATTGGTCGCACGGGGAATCAAGGCCAGGGCCTTGGTTCACAAGGAGTCCGACCGGTCCCGTCTTGCCGCCTATGAGGGGATCGAAGCGGTGGTGGGGTCTTTGGAGGATGATCGGGGACTCCAGCGGATCCTCAAGGGGATCGACGTGGCGTATCTGGTCTCTTCGGTCGCTCCCGATATGGTGGATCTGCACTGTCGGTTCATCGACTCCGCGAAGAGTGCGGGGGTGAAGCGGATCGTTCGCCACTCGGCTTTGGGGGCTGCGGTGGAGTCGGGCTCACGCCTTCTTTCCTGGCATGGCGAGGCGGAGCGGTATCTGGAAAGTTCGGGGATGGCGTGGACCCATGTGCGCCCCAATTTCTTCATGCAGAACTTTTCGACCTACTTCAAGGGGAGCATATGTGCCGGCGGCTCCTTTGCGACGTCGCTGGGCCAGACGAGGGTCAGCATGGTCGATGTGCGCGACATCGCCGCCGTGGCCGCCGAGATCCTGACCGGCGAAGGACATGCGGGGATCGGCTATGCGATCACCGGCCCGGAGGCTCTGACCATGGGCGAGGCGGCGACGATTTTGTCGAGCGATCTGGGGTACCCGGTTCGCCACCGGGCGCTTGGCGATATCGAGCTACGCGACGAACTGCTCGACGGCGGGGCGCCCGACTGGATGGCCGACGCGTTCACCGAGCTGTACGGAATCTTCCGCGAAGGGCGCCATGCGCGCATCTTCGATACGGTGGAGGTCGTCGGCGGCAAACTGGCGTACGACTTCAACCGGTACGTGCGGGATCACCGGCAAGCGCTGGTCTGCGAGCCCATCGCGGCCTGATTCGATGCCATGCGCACAGGGTGGGGCGAGCCGTCGGGGCTCGCCCCGTGCGGGTGGCGCGTCGCCCGTTTGGCCGAAGGGCGCGATCGGACCCTGTCGCCCATCGATGGCGGTTATCCGTGGTAGACTTCCCTTTCTATTGCACTATCGCAAGGGTCCGTTCCCCGTGAGTCAAAGCACCGTCCTCGACGCCATCCCCCATCGTCCCCCGTTTCTCTTCATCGACGACGTGACGTCGATAACCGACGACAAGATCGAAGCGAAGGTCACCTTGCCTGTTGACCTCGACGTCTTCCGGGGGCATTACCCCCACTTCCCGATCTTCCCCGGCGTCCTGACCTGCGAAGCGGTCTTTCAGGCGGGCGCCATCCTTCTGTCGCGCCGTGTCACCGATCCGGCGGCGGGAGTTCCCGCGCTGACCCGCATCCGGGACGCCCGGTTCAAGCGGATGGTCCGCCCCGGCGAGACCTTGACCCTGACCGCCGAGATCGAAGAGGTCTTGTCGAGCGCCTTCTACATGAAGGGGAGCGCCTTCGTCGATGGCGAGACCGCCGTCCGGGTTCTCTTCACCTGCGCCCTGGCCCCGTTGCCGAAGGAAAGGCGATGAGCTTTCTGAATCTCGAAGGGAAAACCTTTCTTGTCGTCGGAGTCGCCAACAAGAAAAGCGTCGCCGCCCATATCGCCCGCACCCTCGTCGCCGAAGGCGCCAGCGTCGTCTTCTCCGCGCAGGACGAGGCGAAAGCCGACGCCATCCGAAAAATGTTCGGCGCCCAGACGCCGGTCTTCGTCTGCGATGTGGCCGACAAGGGGCAGGTTGTCGGGCTGGTCCGTCAGGTGGGGGAGGTTGCGCCGCTCCTTCACGGTCTCGTCCATTCGGTCGCCTTCGCCAACTATTCGCGGGGGCTGGTCCCGTTCCACGAGGTGGAGAAAGAGGACTTCCTGCAGGCGCTGGACATCTCCTGCTTCTCGCTGGTCACCCTCTGCAACGCCTGCCGACCACTGCTTGCCAAAGACGCTTCAGTGGTGACCATTTCGATCTCCACCACCACCATGGCCGCCGAGAACTATGGCTACATGGCGCCCATCAAGGCGGCGCTTGATTCGACGGTGGTCTTTCTCACCAAGAGTTTTTCCCCCTTTTCGGAAGTCCGGTTCAACGCCGTGGCGCCGGGGCTGCTGAAGACCTCCGCCTCCGCCGGGATACCGGGCTACGTCGATTCGTATCTCTATGCCGAAAAGGTCATTCCACGGGGAAGGGCGGTCACCACCGAAGAGGCGGCGAACGTGGCGGTCTTTCTCCTTTCCCCCGCCTCCGCCGGGATGACCGCGCAGAAACTGGTGGTCGACGCCGGGATGGCGATCAACTACTTTGATCGACGTCTCGTCCGACCCGAGCAGGAGCGAGGAAGTTGAATCGTTCCGTAAATTGGAACATCTCTAAAAGGAGCGGGTAATATTTGGGGCATGTCGCGCAATGGTTGTTGGAAATTGTCCCTTTTGAAGGGTATAATCACCGTTGTCGCTTTGTTAACAATAGACGAATTCTGCGGAGTCGCAAAGTCATGAGTACTGCAGTCCAGAACCCTGATGTGGCCGCTGAACGCATCAGAATGAAGCAAACGTTTCGTGATCGTTTGCAGCTCCTGATGAAAGGCGAGCGCCCTTATACCTGGGCGCGCAAGGTCGGTATCGAGAAAGGGTTATTCCAGTATTACTGGCAGAAGGGGAAGATTCCTACCTTTGAGAATCTTCTGAAAATCCAGAACTTCACCGGCTGCTCCCTCGACTGGCTCCTGACCGGCCGGGCCGTGGCCATCGACCAGATCGAAAATCTCCCCATGATCCGGGAAGACAGCCCGGTCTACGGCGAGATGAACCTGCGCCGATCCGAGTCGTTGGAGCTGGTCAAAAAGCTTTACGCCTCCCGCAACGAAGAGGACATCGCCCTCCTCGAAGGGATTCTCGGCAAGCTGGCCCCCGAGGGCGCCGCAAAGAAGAAGGGCGGGAAGAAGTAACCGCTTCCGCACGTTCGCGACTGCGTCGGCGCCCTTCGGGTCGCCGACGTTTCTTTGCCCGGCGACGCCCCCTTTTCGGTTGAAATCGCGTCGATCCGTACTACAATCGATCTCTTTCTTTTACACGGCTCTCATCGCTACGAGGCACACTGACCATGGGAATGACCATCACCGAAAAAATCCTGGCGGCCCACGCGGGCGTGGAATCGGTCCGCCCCGGGGAGATCGTCAACTGCGACGTCGACATCGCCCTCGGGAACGACATCACCGCCCCCATCGCCATCAGCGAGCTGAAAAAGGTGGGCGCGGGCAAGGTCTTCAACACCGAGAAGGTCGTCCTCGTCCCCGACCACTTCGCCCCCAACAAGGACATCGCCAGCGCCCAGCAGGCAAAGGTCATGCGGGTCTTCGCCCAGCAGCAGGGGTTGCGCAACTATTTCGAAGTGGGGCAGATGGGGATCGAGCACGCCCTTCTGCCGGAGAACAACCTGACGCTGCCGGGCGACGTGATCATCGGCGCCGACTCCCACACCTGCACCTACGGGGCGCTGGGGGCCTTCTCCACCGGCATCGGCTCCACCGATCTGGCCGCCACCATGATCACCGGCAAGATCTGGTTCAAGGTTCCCGAGACGATGAAGTTCATCTTCAACGGAAAAAAGAAGAACAAGTGGATCACCGGGAAAGATTTGATCCTCTACACCATCGGCAAGGTCGGCGTCTCCGGCGCCCTCTACCGGGCCATGGAGTTCGTCGGTCCGATGATCGACGACGCCACCATGGACGACCGGTTCGCCCTGGCCAACATGGCGGTGGAGGCCGGCGCCAAGAACGGCATCATGGCCGCCAACCAGAAAGTGCTCGACTTCATCGCCGCCCAGGAGCGCAAGGCCGAGCGGGAGTGGAAGGTCTACGCCTCCGACCCCGACGCCGCCTATCACAGCGTTCACCAGTACGATGGGGCCGACATCGACCTGCAGGTGGCGTTTCCCCATCTCCCCTCCAACACACGCCCCGTGGGAGAAGCCAAGGACGTCCGTCTCGACCAGGTGGTGGTCGGCTCCTGCACCAACGGCCGGTTCGCCGACCTGGAGGTGGTCGCCGGATTGCTGAAGGGGAACAAGGTGGCCAACGGGGTCCGGATGATCATCATCCCCGCCACGCAGAAGATCTACAAGAAGGCGATGCATGCCGGGTTCCTCGACATCTTCATCGACGCCGGGGCGGTGGTCTCCACCCCCACCTGCGGTCCCTGCCTGGGGGGACACATGGGGATTCTGGCGGAAGGGGAGAAATGCCTGGCTACCACCAACCGCAACTTCATCGGGCGGATGGGGCATCCGAAATCGGAGGTCTATCTGGCCAGCCCGGCGGTGGCGGCCGCCTCGGCCATGACCGGCCGCATCACCGATCCCGCCGAGATCGCGGGGGAGTAAGGGAGAAACCATGAAGATCAAAGCGAAAATCTGGAAATTCGGCGCCGACGTCGACACCGATCAGATCATCCCGGCCCGGTATCTGAACACCATCGACCCGGCGGAGCTGGCCAAACACGTGATGGAAGACGCCGACCCGTCGTTCCCCAAGAGCGTGAAGCCGGGCGACGTCATCGTGGCCGCCGACAACTTCGGCTGCGGCTCCTCCCGGGAGCATGCCCCCATCGCCATCAAGGCGGCGGGTATTCCGGTGGTCATCGCCCCCTTCTTCGCCCGCATTTTCTATCGGAACGCCTTCAACATGGGGCTGCCGATCCTCGAGTGCAAAGACGCCGCCGACGAGGCGACCACCGGCGACGAAATGGAGATCGACACCGCCACCGGCGCGATCACCAATGTGACGAAGGGGAAAAGCTATCAGGCGGCGCCGATTCCCCCCTTCATGCAGGAGCTGATCGACGCGGGGGGGCTGATGGCCTATACTGCGGCGAAAATGGGGGGGTGACCGACGCTCTTGCTCTTATGACCACCCCGACCAAACCGGTCGGGGTGGTTTTTTGTGCGCCCGGCCCGGCCTTCCAACCGGGGGGGGCAGGCCGCAGAAGCGTCATCCGCCCCTACAAAAATGTGGTATCGTGAAAAAATACTTCCGGCGGCAGGAGAGGCGGCCCCGACGGAAGCTCCCAATCCACAATCAGCAGGTGGGCCCGTGGACATAGACATCACGCAACCGGTCGAAATCGACGACGGCGTTTTCTGGGTCGGTTTCGACGACAAGGAGTCGGGCCTGCACTGCAACCCCTATGTTCTGGTTGATCAGGGGGAGGCGATCTTCTTCGACCCCGGCTCGGTCCCCCACTTTCCCCAGGTGCTCCAGAAGCTGGTGAAGGTGGTGGAGATCAAGCAGATCACCCATTTCGTCGTGACCCATCAGGACCCCGATCTCTGCGCCGCCATCCCGAAGTTCGAGGAGCTGGTCTACGGCAACGGCGGATCGGCAAGGATCGTCGCCCACACCCGGGCCAGCGTCCTCATCGCCCACTACGGCGTCCGCAGCGAGTTCTACCACATCGACCTGAACGACTGGAAGCTGACGCTCCGGTCGGGGCGGGAGCTCCAGTTCGTCTTCGCCCCCTACCTCCATTTCCCCGGCGCCTACATGACCTACGACCCGACCAGCCGGATTCTCTTCTCCGGCGACATCTTCGGCGCCTTTTCCTTCGACTGGAACCTCTACGCCAACGAGTATTACATCGAGGCGATGAAGGCGTTCCACGAGAACTACATGCCCAGCAACCGGATCCTGCGCACCGCCATGGGTCGGCTCGATCCGCTCGACATCAAGATGATCGCCCCCCAGCACGGGTCGATCATCAAGGAAGACGTCCGCCGCTACATCGACGTTCTGCGTGAGCTCGACTGCGGCGATTACATCCTGCATCAGGATTGAAGGGGACCGGGGGGGCAATGTCCGGCTACAGGGGGCTGCTGGAGACCGTCGCCAAACGGGAAATGGGGATCATCGGGAAAGCCAAGACCTTCGAGGTCTTCCGGGAGCTTTCCATTCCCCTTTCGGAGATCGGTGAGATCACCGGCGACGGGAACTACTCTATCGACGACCTCGGGCGGGTCTTCGCCCGACTGCACGAAAAGTTCGGCCCGGTGGCGGTTATGGGCTGCAAGATCGCTGTCTCCCGACAGGCGAAGGAACTGGATCTCCCCTTGCCCCCCATCCTGACCTCCCGGATGGCCTGACCGGTCGTCAACCGTTCGACCGGCATCCCTTCATCCGGTCGGCAGGGGAGGGCGGCCACTCTGTATCAGACCGCTCCCGGATAACAGAGCGCCTCTTCGCCCGCGGGGGTCTTACGGCCCGGTGGGGCGTTTGACCATCCGCTCGGACAGGTCGCTGGCAAGGTCGGGAGGCATGGCCGCGAGGATCCGGGCGGCGTTGCGCTCCTTGATGGCCGACAAGACCCTGACCGCGATCCGCCGGTCGAGTTTGCCGATCAGTTGGGCCGCGTTGGTGGGGGACATCGACCCGTAGGTCTTGGCCAGCTTGGTCACCGCCTCGTCCTCCAGGTCGGTCCGCATCTTGATCTGCTCTTCGATCTTCGCCTGCAGCGCCTTCAGTTCGGTAATCTGGCTGTCCAGATCGCCGGAGAGGGCGTTGAGCCGCTCCTCCTTCCGGTCCAACTCCTTCTCCCGGGCGTCGAGCGCTTTTTGGCGTTTTTCGACATCCTGAAGGATTTCGAGGTCGAGCGATCCGACATCCACCGGCTGGGAGGGGCGGTCGGCCTCGTCGGGGGCGGTCGGCTTGGTCGGGTCGGCTGCGGCGGACGGGGCGGGTGCGGACCCCTGCGCCGGGTCGGTGGCGGCCGGGGTCTGCTGGGCCTCGACCGGCGGGGCGAAGGCGGCGAGAATCCCTTCCGTCGAAAGGGAGGGGGAGAAGTACCAGAGGGCGAAGGCCCCCTTCGCCAGCAGGACAAGACCCGCCAAGAGCAACAGCGGTTTCTTCACCGATCCGTTCCGTCCGTTCATGACGTCAGGTTCCTTCCGAAACGGACCGAAGCCATTTCGTCGGCCGCCATCCGCTCTTTTTTCTGTTCATCCTCGTCGTAGCGCGTCTTCATCAGATCCCGGTGGCTTTCCAGAATCTTTCGCCCCTTCATCGCCTCCACCAGCTTTTGCCGCTCCATCTCGACGATCTCGTCGGCCTGCCGCTTGCGGGCCCGCTCTTCCCACGCGTCGTGGGAGCTGCCCCGAAAGAAGTTGTCGTAGAGGGCCAGCATGGCGGCGTTGTCGATCTGTCCGATCCGAGCCCGCTTCTCGTCCATCTTCGCTTCCCGTTCCCGTTCGAGGGCGCCGAGCCGTTGGGCGATGGCCAGGGCGTGGCGGTTGGCCGCCCCCAGCGAGCGCTGGGCCTCCTCCTCAACGGTCTTCCGGTAGCGGAGCAGCGTTTGGAGCCGGTAGCGGAACATGGATTACCTCTCACCCCTGTCCGACGATTTTCGTCAGCGCGGCAAGAGAGGCGGCGAATTCGCTCTTCTCTTCCACCCCCTGCCGGAGGAACTGGGTCATCTGGTCGATTTTGGCCACAGAGGCGTCGATACGGGCGTTGCTCCCCTTCACATAGGCGCCGATGTTGATCAGATCCTCCGCCTCCCGGTAGGTGGCGTACAGCTCCTTGAACTTGTTGGCCTGCTTCATGTGGGCAGGCGTCGTCACGTCGGGCATGACGCGGCTGATGGAGTTGAGCAGGTCGATGGCAGGGTAGTGGTTCATCCCCGCCAGACGGCGCGAGAGGAAGATGTGGCCGTCCAGAATCGCCCGCGACGCGTCGGAGATCGGCTCGGCCAGGTCGTCCCCTTCGATGAGGACCGTGTAGAGGCCGGTGATCGATCCCTTTCCGGCGCAGGTTCCGGCCCGCTCCAGCAGCCGGGGGAGGGAGGCGAAGACCGACGGGGTGTACCCCTTGGTCGCCGGGGGCTCGCCAACGGAAAGGCCGATCTCCCGCTGGGCCATGGCGTAGCGGGTAAGGCTGTCCATCATCAGGAGGACGTTCTTTCCCCGGTCGCGGAAATGCTCGGCGATGGTGGTGGCGACGTAGGCGCCCCGGACCCTAAGCAGGGGCGACTGGTCCGACGTGGCGACAACCACCACCGACCGGCGCATCCCTTCGTCGCCCAGGTTCTTTTCGATGAACTCCCTGAGCTCCCGGCCCCGCTCGCCGATGAGGCCGATGACGTTGACGTCGGCGGTGGTGTTCTTGGCCATCATCCCCAGCGTCACCGACTTGCCCACCCCTGCGCCGGCCATGATGCCGATCCGCTGGCCCATGCCGATGGTCAGAAGCCCGTTGATCGCCCGGATGCCGACGTCCAGCGGCTTGTGGATGCGGGCACGGGTCATGGGGTTGATCGGGTCGGCGTAGAGCGACCGTTCCCCCCGGCAGAGGAGGGGCCCCTTGCCGTCCAGCGGATTGCCGGCGGCGTCGATGACCCGGCCAAGGAGCGAATCGTCCACCCGGACGGTGGCGCTCTCCCGGCTCATGGCGATATGGCAGCCGGGGGCGATCCCCCGCAACTCCCCCAGGGGCATCATGAGAATCCGGTTCCCCGAGAAGCCGACCACCTCCGCCTTCACCGGCGGGAGACCTTTCGTCTTCGGATAGATGTCACAGATGCCGCCGACGGAGAGGTCAGGGCCGATACCTTCCACCACCAGCCCGATCACCCGGGCCACCTTCCCGGAAATGCGGATGGTGGAGGTTTGGGAGAGCGCTTCCCGATACTTGCCGAAATCGACCTCAACCGGCATTGTTCGCTCCCCCCTTGCGTCCCCGCTCGTCCATCAGGGCGGAGAGGAACGCTTCCCGCACCGTTTCGAGCTGGGTTTCGATCCGGGCGTCGATGGCGCCGATGTTCGTTTCGACCAGACACCCTCCCCGGACCAGGTTCGGGTCGGCGGCGAAGGTGACCCGGTCGATGTTCTCCACCATCTCCGAAAGCTGGGGGCGGACCTTTTCGGCCTCGGCCAGATCGTCCGGGGCCACCTTGATGTTCAGCTCCTCCTTCGCCTGCAACTTGTCGACCGCCTCGATGATGACGTTGCGGACCAGCGATGGCTCCGCCTCCACCAGCACGCCGAAGACGGTCTTCGACACCGCCACCACCAGGTCGATCATCTCCCCCTCGGCGTTCCGGTAGAATTCGCCCCGGGCGGCGGTCAGCTCGCGGACGAGAGCGGTCATGGAGTCGATGAGGGGGCGGGCGGTATTCTGACCGGCGGCGTAGCCTTCCTTCTTGCCCGCCGCGAATCCTTCCTTGCGGGCGGTTTCGGCGATGGCGGCCGCCTCGGCCCGGGCGGCGGCGATCATCCGGGCCGCCTCGTCGGAGCTCTTGTTGAGAATCTCTTCCCGGCGCAACCCCCCCGACAGGTCGAAATCGAAGCCGCCGAGAATGAATTCGCCCCCCTTTTCGAGCCCCTTGTCGGGGATGAACCGCTCCTCCCGGGTGACCCGGGGGGCCAGCGGTTTGTCGAAGGTCGGCATGTCGAAGGGGCGGGCGACCCGATCCCCCTCCTCTTGCTTGTAAAGTCTAGACAAGTTCCTCTCCTCCGCCCGCAAGGACGATCTTTCCTTCGTCTTCCATCCGCTTCACGGTCCTGAGGATGTTCTGCTGCGCCTTCTCGACGTCGGAGATCTTCACCGGCCCCATGGCCTCCAGGTCTTCCTTCATCATCAGGGCGGCCCGCTCCGACATGTTGGCGAAGATCTTCTCCTTGAGCGGTTCGGTGGCCGTCTTGAGCGCCAGCATCAGGTCGTTGGAGTCGAGCTCCTTGAGGATCGTCTGCATCCCCCGGTCGTCCACCGAGATCAGGTCTTCGAAGACGAACATCAGTTGGCGGATGCTTTCGGCCAGCTCCGGGTTGTTGGCCTCGATCTCGCCGAGGACGTTCCCCTCGGTGGCCCGGTCCATGCTGTTGATGATCTCCGCCACCGCTTCGACGCCGCCGATCTGGCTCCCCTCCATGGTTCCGGCGGTCCGGAACTCGTGGGCCAGCGCCTCGTCCAGCTCCTTGATGACCCCCGGCGCGATCCGGTCCAGCGTGGCCATCCGGTACATCACCTCCGGCTGGAACTTTTCGGGGAGCTCGCGGACCACTTCGGCGGCGTGGGAAGGCTCCAGGTGGGCGAGGATGATGGCGCAGGTCTGGGGATGTTCGTTGCGCATGAAGGCGCCGATCGTCTTGGCGTCCAGATTCCGGACCGCGTCCAACCCGCCGCCCATGTCCTCTTCCTCCCCTTCGGAGAGGCGGGCCATGATCTCGCTGACCTTTTTCGGGTCCATGGACGATTCCAGCAGGCGGCGCAGATACTCCTTGCCGCCGGCCACGTAGCCCCCCTGGCCCGATTCGAAGAGGGCCACGAACTCCTCGATAATGCTGTCCACCAGCGAATTGGAGACGGAGGTCAGGCTGCTCATGTAGGAGGAGACCTTGTGAATCTCCGCGTCGTCCAACTCGGCCAGCACTTTGGCGGCCAGCTCGTCCCCGACGGCGATCAGCATCACCGCCGCCTTCTCCGGGCCGGAAAGGGTCTTTTGCTCACGTGCCATGGTCGTTTAACCTTCTCTCGTCACTATCATTCTAACGCCGCGCCTTGAGCCACTCGCGCATCATTTCGGCGGTGGCCTTGGGGTCGGAGGCGATCAGTTCCTTCAGCTTGGCCCGGTAGTCGATCTCCCCCTCGCCGGCGACGTGCATTCCCAGTTGGTTTTCCAACTGCTCCACCGTCTGCGGGAAGGTCTGCAGCTCCTGCAGGTCGGCGCTGGTCCGGGTGATCCAGCCGATGGCCGGGCGGAGGACGAAGAGGAAGAGGAGCAGCGCCAGGCCGACCATGCCGCCGTAGGCGATCCACTGGCGCAGGTCGATGGGGGCGGCGCCCTCCACCTCGGCGGCCATCTCTTCGTAGGCGCTGGTGTCGAAGGGCGCCGACTGGACCGTCACCACGTCGCCGCGGGCGGTGTCGATCCCGGCGGCGGTCCGGATGAGGCTTTCGATCTGGGCCAGCTCCTCCGGCGAGCGGGGGGTGTATTCGGCCTTGGCCGCCCCTTCTTTCTTCTCGTATTTCCCGTCGACCGCCTCGGGACCGAAGTACTTGTTCAGCTTCTCTTCGATCATGGGGAGC
>JADGCD010000070.1 GCA_015229165.1 Nitrospinota bacterium
CGGTTCGTCGAACTCTTCACCGACTGGGTTCTCTACAAGGCCCGTGAATGGTGCGTCGGCCACTGCCCCCACCACGCCGGAAGCTACCGGTGCGGGCTGGTGAGCCTACGCATCCTGCGGGAGGGGGGAACCGTCGGCGGCGGCATGCCGGAGTGCGACGACGGGCTGGACACCTACGTCTGGCTCTTCGAGCAGCTCAAGCGGCGGGTAAAAAAATACGCCGGGAAGAACGGCTGCCTCCTCTCCACCTACGTCTGGACCATCCTGAACTCCCGGGAGCTGTACATCGACTGGCTCCGCAACCGGTACGGGAGGGCCTTCTGATGGATCTGCCCCCCCTCTCCGACTCGGCGGTCAACCGGTTGCCGGTGGCCATCCGCGCTCTCGGCGTAGACGAGCAGAAGGTCTTCGTCCTGATGCGGATGCGCCGGGACGAGGCGGCCATCGTCCGCCAGACCGGCCTCGGGTTCAACCGGGTCCACCAGATCGTCCAGACCATCCAGAACGCCCTCGCCTCCGCCGGGACGCTGGACCTGATCCGGGACCCGGTTTTCTTCCCGCTCGACCACCCCCGCGACGCCGGGGACGACGAGGGGCCGCGGTACGAACTCCCCGGCGAGGAGCAAGACCCGGCCGACCGGATCGCGCTTGACCGGTTCTATCGGGGGTTGGCCGCCGGGCTTGCCTCCCTCCCCAAGGGGGAGCGCCGGATGCTGGAACTCTGGTTCAACAAAGAGATGACGGCCCGCGAAATCATACAGTTCTACAAGAACATCGGGAACGATCTCCCCTTTGGCAAGGCGCCGGGCGACTGCAAGGAGAGCGATATTTTCACGTCTCTCGAAAAAATCGTACGGAATCTTCTGGCGGCTGTCCGGTCGAATCTGAAAGAGGAAGGCGCCTCCCTGACCCCGTCGGTCCTGAAGGCGATCCTGAACGAAACCGGGGTGTGACCGGGGCGATGGTGGAATGGGCGAAGGCCCTGACAGGATGAAAGAAGAGACACTACCATGAGCGACACGAACCGACCTCTACCGCTGGGCGACCTGCTGTCGCTGGCCGATCCGGGGCTTTCCCCCGAACGGCGGGCCGAGCTGACCGGGCGTCTGGCCGCCTCCACCGACGAGCGGGCGCGGCTCATCGGGCTCCTGTCGCTGAAGAACGGTCTCAAGAAAGCCGCCCCCCCCCTGCCGATCCCCTTCGAGCTGACCGACGCCTGCGTCCCCACCGAAGAGATGGGGGACTTCCTCGGGGGACGAATGCCGACCGCCGAGCGGGAGGTCTACAGCCGCCATGTGGCTGATTGCGACCCCTGCTTCGAGCGGGCCGCATTCTTTACCGCCTCTTCCGCCGCCATGACCGGCGGAGTGATGGCCATGGAAAAGACCCCCGCCCGGTTCCGGGCCGCCCTGGTCCCCGACTACGCCGACGCCCCGGTGGCGTCGCCGCTGGCTAGGCGCATCGGCCCCTCCCCTGTCGCCCGGATGGGACGGTGGCTCGCCTCCCCCCTCCCCGCCTACGCGCTGGCGGCGACATTGCTGATCGCCCTTGTCGCCGGACCGAAAACCCCCGGTCTGACGGAGTATCAGGGGGAGTCGAGCTTTTCGCTGTATGAACTCGACCCGCAGGGGGGCGCCTCTTTCGGCTTCTCCGACACGGGACGGCTGGTGGGAGAGAGCGTCGCCGACCTTTCCGCCCGGCGGGCCGACAACGGCGACGTGACCCTCGGCTGGCGCCCGGTGGAGGGGGCCGACCGCTATCTGGTCACCGTCACCCGGCTGACTCCCAAGGGGCCGGTGGACCTGCTGGAGCTGCCCGCCACCGAACCGACCGTCACCATCCCGGCCGCGTCCCTTGCGCCGGGGGAGCTTTACCGCTACCGGATCGCCGGAACCGCCGGGGAGCGCCTCTTCGCCGCCACGGGACAGTTCGGCGTCCCCCGGTAACTTTTTCACGGGAGTCGGCCATGCGGATCGTCGGCCCTCTGCTCCTGTTCCTGACCGTCGTCGCCCCGGCGGCCTTCGCCCAGACGTTCCCCTCCCCCTCCGGCCAGACCCGGCAAGCATGGGAGGCGACGGCGCCCAAGGAGAAAATCCTCGACCCCGACCGGGACTCCCGCGCGGCGTTGGCCCACAAGGTCTTCGCCAGGGTCCGGGCCGCCGCCGACAAACGCCCCGGCCCCACGCCGCAACTGGTGATCCTCGACGAGGAGGGGTATCCCTGGGCCCGGTCGCTGGCCGACGGAACGACGCTGCTGACCGTCGGCGCCGTGAAGGTCTGCCTGGCGGGTGTTCCCCGCCCGCAGGGGGAGGCGCGGCTCGCCTTCGTCATCGGGCACGAGCTGGCCCATCAGGTCACGGGCGATTTCTGGCACTACTTTTTCTATCAGGCGGCCCGCCCCGACGCAACCCTTGCGCCGGAGGAGAAGGAGGCGCTGGCCCGGGCGGTCGGCATCGCCAAGGAGAGCGATTCGGTGCGGGCCAAGGAGTTGAAGGCCGACCAGTACGGGGCGCTCTACGCCTCGCAGGCGGGCTACGACATCCGCGCGGTGGTGGACGCCGACGTCAACTTCTTCCGGGCGTGGGGGGAGGCGACCACCCCGGCCATCCTGTCGGGGCTGCCGCTGGGCAAGAGCCACCCGGCGGTGGCGGAGCGAGCGGCGGCGGTGGAGGCGGCTCTCGGCAGGGTCGCCGACGAGCTGGCGACCTTCGAGAAGGGGGTGAAAGCCTACCGGCAGGGGAGCTGGGATCTGGCCAAGGGACACTTCGAACGGTTCCTCGCCGCCTATCAGAGTCGGGAGGCGTTCAACAATCTGGGGCTGGTCTACTACCAACTGGCCGCCGAGGAACGGCTCGCCTTCACTCCCGAGCCGTCGGCCTTCACTCTCTCCCTGACCGTCGATCCTTCCACACGAGGGAAAAACACGCTTCCCCGCAAGGAGCGGGGGATGGAGATGAGCGCCTCCTTCTCCGCCGACGCGGCCGGGGCGCCGCTCCGGTTCGACCGGTACGTCACGGCGGCCCGGGACTATTTCAACGAGGCCATCGCCCGCGACCCGGCCTACTACGAGGCGCGCAACAATCTGGCCTGCCTCTACCAACTCAAGGGCGATCCGTCGCTGGCGGTGGGGGAGCTGGACCTGGCCCTGACCGCCGCCCGCGACGCCGGGGCCGACGCCGCCACCGTGGCCCGCTACCGGAACAACCGGGGGGTCGCCACGCTGGCTCTCGGCGAACGGCTGGGCGCCGATCTGGCCGAGAAGGCGCGGCTCGATTTCACCGAGGCGATCCGCCTGGCCCCGGCCTACCCGGAGCCGCTGTTCAACCTGGCCCTGCTGGCGCGGCGGACAGGGAACGAGCCGGACGCCCGCCGCTGGCGCGACCGGCTGGCCAAGGCCGCCCCCAAAAGCGAACTGCTCATCCGGCTGGGAACGTCGATCGGGAAGTAGCGGGGCGTAAAGCCGGGACGAACCTGCGACACCCGAGTTTTCCGCTTGATATCCCACGATTCATTCCTTATAATTCCTAATTTCCGCGAACGACGACGCCCATGGGGGCGTTTCGACGGCCGCAACGGCGAACGCCCCGCGATGTCGGGGGGACACCACTTCGGGGAGGTTTATTTTGCAGGTCAAGGTTGTCAACCAGCAGGTCGATCAGGCTCTTAAAGCGCTCAAGCGCCAGCTTCTGAAGGACGGCCTCTGGAAAGAGCTGAAGAAACGCCGTTCGTACGAAAAGCCGTCCGCCAAGCGGAAACGGAAAGAAAAAGAGGCCGAGAAGAAACGGAAGAAGGCGATGCGCGGCTTCTCGCGCTAAGCGTTCCCTTTCCCTCCGGCGAACCCTCGGGGCCGCTCCCCCGGCCCCACGCGGGATCGCCGATCCCGCCCGCACGCGAACACCGGTAAGACTCCATGGTCGATCAGACACCCGACGAGACGGCAAGCGACGCCGTTGCGTCCGACGCCCTCCCCTTCTTCGCCGAGTTCAACCTCGGTTGGGAGCTGGACAAGGCCCTCCAGAACATGGGCTATCGGACGCCGACGCCGATCCAGGCGCTGGCCATCCCCCACGCCATCGAGGGGCGCGACATCATCGGTCAGGCCCGCACCGGCACCGGCAAAACCGCCGCTTTCGCCATCCCGATGCTGAAGAAGCTGACCAACCGGATTCCGGGCTATCCCAAGGGGCTCATCCTGGCCCCCACCCGCGAGTTGGCCTCCCAGATCAAGGACGAGATGCGCAAGTTGGCGGTCTTCAAGAAGGCCCGTATCGTCGACGTGGTCGGGGGGCGCTCCATCGACCGCCAGATTCGCGTGCTGCGCAAAGGGGCCCACGTGGTGGTCGGCACGCCGGGGCGGATCCTCGACATGTACGACCGGGGGGCGCTGATCCTCGATTTCGTCGAGACCTGCGTGCTGGACGAGGCGGACGAGATGCTGAACATGGGGTTCCAGGAGGACGTGGAGGATATCCTCCGGCTCCTCCCGGAAGAGCGGCAGACGTTCCTCTTCTCGGCCACCATGGAAGAGCGGATCATGGGGATCGCCTTCAACCACATGGTCGACCCGAAGATCGTCCGGATCAAGGAGACGGCGACGAACCTCTCGAACATCGTGGAGCATTTCCACCTGATCCACCCGGCGGAACGGATGAAAACGCTGATGGACGTGCTGGACCGTGAATCGGAGGGGCAGTCGCTGATCTTCTGCCGCACGAAGCGGGAGGTCGATTCGGTGGCGGAATCGCTGGTGCGCAACAGCTACAACGTGGAGGCGATCCACGGCGATTTCCGGCAGGCCCGCCGGGACAAGGTGATGAAGAAGTTCAAAGAGGGACACACCGACATCCTGGTGGCCACCGACGTGGCGGCCCGGGGAATTCACGTGGACAACATCACGACGGTGATCAATTTCCGTCTGCCGGAGGATCCGACGACTTACGTCCACCGGATCGGCCGGACGGGGCGGATCGGGAAGAACGGGGTGGCGATCACTCTCTACACCATCGACCAGAAGTACCTGCTCAAGGATTTCCGCGACCGCGCCAAGGCCCACATCGAACAGATGACCGGCTGAGGGGGCGAAGGCCCGTTCTCTTCCTTACGTTGATCCAATAGCGCGTCTTCGCCGCGGGGGCGCGGCCCCTGCGATCTTCCCTCCGTTATCGACTGGCGCGTCTTCGCCGCGCAGTTCTCGACAGGTACAGAACTCTCTCCCAATTCACAGGCGTAGCGCGAGAGGCGCGGCCCCCTGCAACCCTTCCGAAGGCGCGGCGCAAGGATATCGCCCCGCGTGGGCTCGACGCCGTGCCGATCGCTTTCATCTACGGAAGACGGATAACCTCCCGGTCCATCGTCAAGACCGACCGGGGGGCGGGAAGAAACTCCTCTGCGGCGAAGCTCTCCGCCAGACGCTCCTCGCCGTAAGTGATGTCGGCGACGTCGAGGACCGTCGGAAAAAAGTGGGACAGGCTCAACGGCGCATCCTGACGTTCAAGGAGACGTCGGCTCTTTTCCGGATAGGCGGTGTGGTACCGCTCCGAGAGCCAGATGAAAAAGGGGATATGCAGCTCGAATTCGCTCGGCGTTCCGGAGGTGCCGTGGGAGAAGAGTTGGCGCCCGTCGTCCAGAAGGTTCTCGCCGTGGTCGGAGAAATAGAAAAGCGCGGCGACGGCGTCCTGTGCGGCGACGGCGTCGATGGCCTCGCCCAGAAGGTGATCGGCGAAGAGGATGGTGTTGTCGAAGCTGTTGACCAGCTCTTCACGGTTCTCGAGGTTGGCGAAACCGGACTTGCGCGAATCCCGGCCCGATGGCTGGAAACGGTCGAAAGAGGCCGGGTATTTCATCGCGTAGCGATAATGGCTGCCGACGGTTTGCAGGAAGATGGCCACCTTCGGGTCGTTGCGCCCCAGCGCCTCCGCCAGCGGCGCCAGCAGCGCGTCGTCGTGGGTTCCTTCCGCGAAGTCGTTGGCCTCCGCCAGCGAGTTCACCCGCACGATCTCGTCGGCTTCCATGGCGATCAGGGAGGTGGTGGAGTCGTACCCCCCCAGCACCGGGGCGTTCGACAGCCAGTAGACCCTGAACCCCGCCTCCTTGAACGCGGCGCAGAGCGATTTTTCGCGAAGGTACCGGTCGGGCGCCTCGGGGATGGAGCGGGTCAGGGTCATCGGCACGCTCATCCGCGTCTGGTTCGACATGGTGTAGACGTTGCGAAAGCTGATGACTCCCGGCGTGGCCGACAGGCGGGGCGACGTGTCCCGGGCGTAGCCGTTGATTCCCCAGTTCGCATAGCGGGCGGTTTCGCCGACGACGACGACGTAGATCTCCCGTTCGCCGCTCTCCCGGCGCTTTGATGCGCCGAAACGGAAATCCTTCTTGTCCTCCAGCGCGTGGGCCAGACGAAGCCGCTCGCCATACGCCCGGGCGATTTTCACCACCTCGCCATAGGGGTAGGTCTGGCTGATCCGCTTCTCGAGGGAGAAGATGACCCCTCGCTCTTCGGCGTGCGCCACCTTGATATCGCGGGCGGTGTTGAGGATGAGGGGGACCAGCGCCAGGACAAGGATGGCGCCCTTCGCCTTCCGGCCGGGGCGAAAGCTCCGGTCGATCCTGCCGATGGCGACGTTGCAGGCGATAACGACCGCGACGGTGGCGAGCAGAAACCACTCCATCCCGGTCACGACGCCGACGACCTCCTCCCGATCGGTCTCGAAAACGGCGCCGTAGGAGGAGACCGAAGGGATACCCCGGAGCAGGGAGTAGTGAAAGACATACGCCGGTATGCCGAGGATGAACAGGGACAAAAAGCGCAGATACCCCCGCACCGGGACGACCAACAGGGGCAGGGGTACCAGGACCAGCCCCAGCCACAGGTAGAATATCTCGCGGACCCCCAGATCGACGCCGCTCATGTATTGCACGATGAAGTTCGGCGACACGACGACCGCCATGACCGAAACGGCGATCAGATACCCGGCGCGACTCCCGCTCATTGCCCGATTCCCGTTCTCCGCTTCAGATGCGGGTGATCCGTCATGTGTGGCCCCGGTCCCGACGGGGAGCGACGACGCGACCCGCTCGCAACAGTCCGTCCGGAGGACCATTTCCCGCCGACGAACCCAGCAACAGCCCCGTAATCGCTTCACCGTGGATGTGACCGGCGTCCAACCGCCTGAACCAGCGAGAAATAGCGCCTCGCCAAATCCAATTCGCCTATAATACACCGGATGTACAACAGCCATCCTGCGCAAGGACAAATGTCCATTTTCCGCCCGAAGCGTCCCCTGCCATGAACCTCTCCACCGCCCCCAACTTCCGCTATGACCGGAGACGGCACCCCCTCTACCGGGTCGCCTCCCTCGTCACAGACATCGCCGCCAGCATCGGCGCCCTCTTTTTCTACGCCGTCATGCGCGACGGCGAAGTTCACACGGACTACGTTCTGCTGGCGATCATCGTCACCCTGCTGCAACTGGCGGTCTTTTCATCCCTGCGGATAAACAGCCCGCGCCTCACCCGCCTCGACCTGCTCATCGCCCTGGTGCAAGGGTGGTTCATCATGACCCTTCTGCTGATGCTCATCGGGTTCGCCACCAAGAGCTCCGACGACTATTCGCGTATCGTTATCCTCTCCTGGATCCCGAGCAGCCTGCTCCTGCAGTACGGGATGTCGCTCCTCTTGCAGTCCGCGCTGATCAACGGGCAACGCTCCGGAAAAAAATCGCGGGTGCTGATCGTCGGATCCGGTGAAATCTCCCGGCGTCTGACCCACTATCTGCTGACCGAGACGGAACACGCCCTCGAAGTCGTGGGCGCCGTCGCCGCCGATGCGGAAGAGGCCAAAAACTGGACTCTCGACAACGCGCCGATCATCGGCGACGTGGAGCATCTGTGCGAGCTGGTCGCCCAACACCAGGTCAACACGGTCTACCTGGCCCTCAACACCAGCCACGAACATCTGGTGCGGGCCCTCTACCTCCAACTGATCGACCGGCGGGTCGACATCCACTGGGCGCCGGACATCTCCGGCATGATGCTCATCAACCCGAACCTCAAGTCGCTGGGGGGTCTGCCGGTCCTCTCCCTCTCCGAAACGCCGCTGGTGGGGGACCACGCCCGGATCAAGAGGCTCTTCGACCTCACCCTGGCCTCGATGATCCTGCTGGTCGCCACGCCGGTCATGTTCGCCGCCGCGCTGGCCATCAAGGCGACCTCCCCCGGCCCGGTGATCTTCCGGCAACGGCGCTACGGCTGGAACGGCGAGGAGTTCGACATCATGAAGTTCCGCAGCATGCGGATGCATACCGAAGAAAACGGCGCGGTCACCGCCGCGACGAAAAGCGACACCCGGATCACGCCGGTGGGCTGGTTCATCCGGCGGACCAGCGTCGACGAGCTGCCGCAGCTTTTCAACGTCATGCAGGGGAGCATGTCGCTGGTCGGCCCCCGGCCCCACGCCACCGTCCACGACGACTACTACTCCCAGCGGATCGCCTCCTACTTCACCCGCCTCAAGATCAAGCCGGGAATCACCGGTCTTGCGCAGGTGAACGGCTTCAGGGGGGAAATCACCTCCGTCGAGGAGATGAAGGTCCGGGTCAGCCACGATCTCGACTACATCAACAACTGGTCGCTCGGCCTCGACCTGAAAATCCTCTTCAAGACGGTTTTCGTCCTTGCGTCGAACAAGACGTACTGATCCATGAAGCTCCTCCTCTCCGCCTACGCCTGCCAGCCGGGGACCGGCTCCGAGCCGGGGGTCGGCTGGCGGTGGAGCGTGGCGCTGGCCGAGCGGGGACACGACGTCTGGGTTCTCACCCCCGAACGGTACCGCCTCTCCATCGAGGCCGAACAGGCCCGGGGAACCGTTCCCGGGCGGCTCCGGTTCATCTACCATGCCCTCCCCCGGGCCATCGACGGATGGGGGGGAACCCGCTCCCTGCTCAGGCTCCACAATTACCTGTGGCAACTGACCGCGCTGGCCGTCGCCCGGAAAGCCCATGCGTCCGTCGGCTTCGATCTGGTCCACCATCTGACCTGGGGGGGCTTCCGCTTTCCGAGCCTGCTGGGGTGCCTCGGCGTCCCCTTCGTCTTCGGCCCGGTGGGCGGGGGGGAGAAGGCGCCCTGGCGGCTGCGCCCCGGCTACGGCCTGCGGGGATGGATCATCGAACTGTTGCGCGATCTCTCCGACCTCCTCCTCCGGTTCGATCCGCTGGTGGCCGACACCTTCGACCGGGCCTTCCTGATCGCCGTCAAGACCCCCGACACCCTCGCCGCCCTCCCCCCCCGACACCGGGCGAAGGGGGCGTTGCTTCTCGAGATCGGCATCGCCCCCCCGGCCGATCCGCCGCTACGCGCTCTGGCGCCGGGGGAGCCGTTCCGGGTTCTCTATGTGGGGCAGTTCCTCTACTGGAAGGGGATGAGTCTCGGCTTCGAAGGGTTCGCCCGTCTGCTGGCGGTCCGTCCCGACGCCCGGCTGACCATGGTCGGCAAGGGCCCCGACGAGGCCCACTGGCGCGCGCTGGCGCACAAGGCGGGGGTCGATGCGGCCATCGACTGGGTCCCCTGGGTGGAGCAGAGCCGTTTGCCCGACTACTACCGGTCGGCCCACTGCTTCCTCTTCCCCAGCCTCCACGACTCCAGCGGTAACGCCGTCCTCGAGGCCCTCTCCCACGGCCTGCCGGTGGTCTGTCTCGACATCGGCGGCCCGGCCGTGGTGGCGGGGGAAAATGCGGCCACCATCGT